>CAINOM010000328.1 GCA_903851455.1 uncultured Bacteroidota bacterium
GCATATACAATGATATTTACAATAGCCAGGAACTGTGCATTCATTAATATATAATGACCTGATATGGCGAAGAAAGTGCCTATTAGGAACATTACACTATTCACCGGGTTGCGGCTAAGGATAACCCCTAGTGCGCAGCCAACAGCGAAAGCAGACAAAAACCAAAATAATATATCGTAGATGTCCATACTTATTTGCTATCCTGTTTTTTAGGGTTAGGAATGAGCAGGTCTTCTTTTTTATAAATGAAACTTGCACGCGTATAATTTGCGGGCATTATAGTTTCGGTAAGGTATATAGCATCCTTAGGGCAGGCCTCTTCACAATAGCCGCAGAATATGCAACGGAGCATATTGATCTCGTATTTAGCGGCGTACTTCTCTTCGCGGTAAAGATTCTCTTCGCCGGCTTTGCGCTCGGCAGCTTCCATTGTTATAGCTTCTGCAGGACAAGCCAATGCACAAAGCCCACAGGCTGTGCAACGCTCCGCACCGTTCTCATCACGGTTTAGTATATGCAGACCACGAAACACCGGGCTGAACGGGCGTTTCTCTTCCGGGTAGCTCGTCGTAGCTTTTTTCTTAAATATATGCCCCAGCGTGATGCCCAGGCCTTTTGCCAGTGAGGGCAGGTAAGCGCGCTCCCCGAATGTCATCGGGCTGCGGTCTATCTGCACTGCTCTGTTAGTTAGTTTTTGCATTATTTTCTTTTTCCAAAACCCCGAATCATTTTTTAAATACCCACAGTATCAGCACCCCGGTCACCAGCATGTTCACCAATGCCAGCGGTATCAATGAGCGCCACCCTAGTTTCATAAGCTGGTCATAGCGGAAACGTGGAAGCGTCCACCTGACAAACATAAAGAACAGGATCATACACACAACCTTGGTCAAAAGTGCCATGATACAGCAAATGGTAAACAGGATAGGATGTGCGAGTGTAGCATGCTGCACCTGGTCCATGAACGGAAAGTTGTAACCGCCAAAGAATAGTGTAACAATGATAGCCGAGCTTACAAACATGTTGATGTACTCAGCAAACAGGTAGAAGCCGAGCTTCATAGACGAGTACTCCTGGTGATAGCCCATATTCAGTTCGCTCTCGCACTCTGGCAGGTCGAATGGTGCACGGTTTAGTTCAGCAAAAGCACAAGTAAGGAAGATAACAAACCCTACAGGTTGCTTGAAAAAGTTCCAGGAAAAATAACCGTCATTCCAAAAGCCATGCTGCTGGGCCACAATTTCACGGAGACTAAGTGTACCGGTGAGCATCAGAAGCGCAATAAGGCTTATACCCATGGCCAGCTCGTAAGAGATAGCCTGCGAAGCCGCGCGGATACTACTGAGCAGGGAAAACTTATTATTCGAAGCCCAGCCACCAAGCATTACACCATATACACCCAGGCTCACAACACCGAAAACAAATAAGATGCCAATGCTGATATCTGCTACCTGGAAAGAAATAACCCGGCCACTATCAGTAACAAGATCAGGTCCCCATGGCACAATAGCACTCGTCATCAGTGCAGTAAGCATTGCCAGGCAAGGACCCAGGATGAAAATAAATCTTGTAGAACGGTCTGGTATGATCTCCTCTTTGAAAAACAGTTTCAATCCATCAGCCAGTGGCTGTAACAATCCGAACGGACCCGCACGGTTTGGCCCGATACGGTCCTGCATTACTGCGGCTACCTTACGCTCCCCCCAGGTGGCATACATAGCAATGCCCAATGACCCCATCAGTATTACCGAAATGAGGATTACTTTTTCAATAATAAGCGCTGTATCAATTTGAAGTAACAGCATAGTGGCGCAAAAGTAGTTTTAGTTAGTTAAAAATTTATCGTCTGAATCAAGTTTTATTGTGCTTATCTCTTTTTTCAACTGCAGGAGAAAAATTGTCACTGCGTCCCAAATTATCCCGAAGTCAATCCGAAAATATTCGTGCACGACAATGTTCCTCAGACCTAATATTTTGTGCCATTCAACACCTGGGATAGTTGCTCCTTGTCTCATCTGTAATATTATTCGCCGCTTCTCCAATGATCTCCAACCATTTCACTACAGCAATTCGGAGTACATGATTATCACAAAATGCCTCATAATTGACCCCATTAATCGCCGTTTCAATCTCATTTATGTATTCAATAATATGGCAAATACGTGCATCGTCACCAATCTTATCTCTCACAGTCACCAATCTTATCTCTCATAAATAACAAATTTATCTCGGTCGATAAACGGTTTTATGTATTTACTTCCCACCCCGCACTTACAATATCTACTTTCTTATTTAGCTTTTCTGCAAGTTCACTCCGCCAAAAAATATAGTCGGTTGCAATATCAGGCACGTAGTCAATGTCAACCAGAACATCTACATCACTACTATCATCAGCCTCTCCTCGCGCATATGATCCAAACAACCATACTTTCTTAACCGGTTTTTTTACAAAAAAATCGTATATAACCTGTTTAATATGTTCGGTACTTAAAATCATTACTATTTTCAATTAAGCTCATTTACCGTTGGAGCTTTTAATATCATCAGAATGTGCCGGCCCCTCTATCTCTGATAAATGAATCTCAGGTCTGTTCACATCACTAATACTATGAATATCCAATAGGTACTTAGGCTGCTTGCCTATCACCTTGTCGATTAACACTGGTGGTTTCATGGTTCCCACATAATGGCCTTGTGCAATAACACTACTGCGCTCGATCACTGAAGGCCCTTCTATTACCCAATCCTTTGTTTCTTTTTTATGGAAACGGCAATCATTACATATGAACTCTTCCACTTCGCCCCACTTGTCTTTGCGGGCAGTAACACGGAACACCTCTTCGCCCCGCATCCACAGGCGAACCTTGCCACTACATGTCGGGCAGTCGCGGTGAGCGTCTACGGGCTTCGTAAACCAAACACGGTTCTTGAACCGGAATGTTTTGTCTGTAAGCGCACCAACGGGGCAGACATCGATCACATTACCAATAAAATCATGATCCAGCGACTTGTTCAGCATGGTGCTGATCTGCGCATGGTCACCTCTCTCCAGTATGCCATGCTCACGTTTGTCTGTAAGCTGGTCGGCCGTATACACACAACGGAAGCACATAATGCAACGCGTCATGTGCAACGATATGTATGGGCCTATATCTTCTTTCTCAAACGTGCGGCGTTTGAACTCATAGCGCGTAGCTTCATTACCATGCTCATAGCTCAGGTTCTGGAGGTCGCACTCACCTGCCTGGTCACATACCGGGCAATCCAGCGGATGATTCAGCAACAGAAATTCAACTATCCCTTTACGCGCATCCAGTACTTTAGGA
>CAINOM010000329.1 GCA_903851455.1 uncultured Bacteroidota bacterium
CGACAGGCCATGATCGCCATGAGGGCGAAGATCGATTCTTTCCTCATCTCCGAAGGCGCTATTGCGGTGATAAGTGGCGGCAGAGGCAACATGGGCACTGTATTCACTTCCAACGGAGCTTCGCGTGCGTGGGATGCGAAAACAGTATTGCCTGAAATGGAAATGGGCAGTGAGCACTTGGGCCGAATTATCAGGCTGCTGGAGGCTGGCAAGGATGTGTCGCTGGAAATGGATACGCGCACTACTTTTCTTACGGCGGATACCACTGAGAATGTTGTCGTTGCGGAGATACCCGGCACTGATCCTAAACTGAAAGATGAACTAGTGATACTGGGCGGCCACCTGGATAGCTGGCATGCAGGTACGGGGGCAACGGATAATGGTACAGGAAGCGCGGTGATGATGGAAGCGATAAGAATACTCAAGTCGATAGACATAAAGCCACGCCGCACGATCCGCATCGTATTGTGGAGCGGGGAAGAGCAGGGGCTGCTGGGCTCTCGTGGTTATGTGAAGAATCACTTTGGCGACCGGCTAACTATGGCGCTGAAACCGGAGCACGCTAAGGTCTCAGCATACTACAACCTGGATAATGGCGCCGGGAAAATAAGAGGGATATTTGCACAGGGGAATGACGAAGTAGTACCGATCTTTAAAGAATGGTTTGTGCCATTTGCCGATCTTGGCGCGAGTACAGTAACGTTGAGGAATACGGGGTCTACGGACCATATCTCTTTTGACGAGGTAGGCATACCCGGCTTCCAGTTCATACAAGATCCGCTGGAATACGGCACCCGCACACACCATACCAATATGGACTCTTACGACCGCATCAACAGTAATGACCTGCAGCAGGCGTCAATTATCATTGCTTCGTTTGTATACAATACCGCGATGCGCGACGAAAAAATGCCCCGCAAGCCATTACCAAAGGTGAATCCATCACCGACCAGCTATTTAAGATAACCTATAACCTGACTGATTGAGACAAGAACCCCGTGTACAGGAATTTCATAAGCTCACCTACCTCGATGGGATGAGGGGTGTGGCGGCATTTTGTGTGTTTCTGCATCATTTTGGATTGGCTTTCTATAATGCCTACTATAGTTACAACCTATGGGCCATACACCTGCCCAACGCCCTTGAGGTGCATTATGGTCATAGCCTGCTTAGTGTCATTACAAATGGCAATTTCTGTGTGTGCATCTTCTTTGTGCTTAGCGGTTTTGTGCTCAGCCAGAAATATTTTAACACACACACGCTCGAAGATCTGGTGTCGGGTGCGCAAAGGAGGTTCCTACGGCTTTATATCCCGGTTGCATTTACCATAACCCTTTCATTTGTTCTGATGTACACGCATTTGTTCTACAACATACCTGCAGGTGTCGTGGCGCGTTCAGAGTGGTGGTTCAGTCCATATATCGGCTACCCGGAATGCATTGGTCCCTATAAAGATTGCATGTTGTACAAGACCATGTTCGGTGGTGATTCGACTTTCGACACCACTTTATGGACAATAGCGCCCGAGCTTTTCGGCTCACTCTGTGTTTTCGCTTTTCTTGCGTTGACACACAATACCAGAAACCGTGTGGTGGCGCTACTTTTGATGCTCGTATACTGCTATCTTACTTCTTCGGTTTATGTTGCAGGGTTTGCACTAGGTATCAGTTTAAATTATACAATGCGGAACAGGCATAAGCAAAATAAATACATGGTCATGCTGGGTGCGCCATTGCTCCTGCTGTTTGCCTTGTTTCTCGGGGGCTATCCCACGTCTGACAACAGAACGGGGACTGTATTTGAACATATGGGGCATAGCCTCTATGATTATACCGGGTGGTTTCACACCATTGGCGGTTACCTGCTAATACTGGCGTTCACACTTTCCCTGCGCATGCAGCGGATGATCAGTGCCCGCGTTTTCCGTTTTCTCGGGTATATTTCCTTCTCTTTATACTTGCTACATCCGCTGGTGTTGTCATCAATCGGCAGTTATGCGCTTTTGAAGATGTACAAAGGGATAGGGTACAATCACGCGGTCCTGGTCGTGTTCTTTATCTGCATCGCAGTAACGCTGCCTGCGTCGTGGTTAATGGCAAAATACATTGATACTCCGGGTACTAAGTTTGCGCGGTATGTTTACGAGCGGATCTTTAAAGCGAAACCTCAGTTGCAGGTTGCGGATCGTGACGTGAATTCAAAAGATAACGCAGCGAATTAAGATGTTGATCATTTTTTAAACTTTTTTAATTGAGAATTTACCTTGTATTTATAGTAGCCGCTTTAACGGTATCGGGCTGCAGGAATGCAGCAATGAAAAATCGGGTAGTAGATATACCGGATAGTACATTTTCTAAAGTCGTATGCCTTGATTCAGTTCCATCAACTGAGTTTGTACCAACATTGCAACATAAGTTGTCGGGTCATAAAAACCTGATCTATTCCCCGGCGTTCCTGTATGCCTGGGAAGCTTTGCAGGAGCACGTTAAGGGTGAAATAAGGGAACCCAAAAATAACGCCGACCTTAAGCTGATCGAACAATCCAAGAGTTACCGGGGAACGCTGTCGGAAGGGGAGTACTCAACTAATGTAACAGAAGCGGGTAACAGGCTTAGTGTAAGTGCATCGTTTAAAAAAGGGCTGCCGTTTAAGTCGGATATGGATACCGCGGTCGATGGCTTTGATTTTTCGGGCGCGAAAGTGAAAGCATTTGGTATGCCCCATTACAATAAGAAGGTCGCCGGGCAAATTAAGATACTCTGTTATGAAAATGACGACAAATTCATACTGGCACTTATCCCGGCAGATGGTAGTGATGAGATCATGCTTGCCAAAGGGTTCACTGCGGATACGACTTTCGAAGGTCTGTTAGAAGTATTAATGCATCGTATTGAATCGTCTAAGGAAGAGTGGGAGAAGGGCGCAAGCGACTGGAAGTTTAATTTTCGTGAAGGAGATGTTGTGTTAGTACCGGTAATGAGATTTAACTACCTGGCGAACTATAAGACGATAACTGGAGAAAAAATAATCACCGATGCGAAGTCGTATGAAATAGAAAAGGCCAGCCAAAGAAATGCATTCCTGCTCGATGAACATGGCGCTAAAGTGGAGAGTGAGGCTGAGGTCGCCGTTGCTGCAGCTGCGGCCCCTCCAACTGTAGGAAACGCAATGCCGCATGATAAAAAACTGCTGCTGGATAAGGAATTTATACTGGTGCTTAGAAAATGGCACTCGCAATTTCCTTACTTTATGATGCGGGTATCTAATGCGGATATCATGCTACGGCGATAAGATTGCGTAGCTTATCGCCACCATCTGAAGTTTTCCCCGTTGACTGCGCGAATCGATTTTGGTGAGGCTGTTCCTACAGAAAATGCATCGCGGTAGTTTTGCCAGCCGTTGTCCAGGTATTTATCGGCAGGACTAAAACCGCCGGCTCCATCGTCGAGGTCGCCACTGTTAGGTATCCTGTAGTCGCCCCAGTTGC
>CAINOM010000330.1 GCA_903851455.1 uncultured Bacteroidota bacterium
TGCACTTGGGGCGCTCTCAGCTGATGAGGCGCAGCAGGTAGCTGCTAATGTCGCTATGTACCCGGAGCTTGCGAAAGAGCTGGCGGAAATCGAGGCAACGATGTTGGTATTTGCAGGCCGGTTTGCCATGGACATACCTAAGGGGCTCGATGCCAAGATCTGGGCCGCGTTGCAGTTTACCAAATCGGCTAATGCAGGCAACGGCCATACGATACCGAAGACAATCCCTTTTCAACCTGAATACCGGAAACCTGCGCGGTGGCGATATGCTGCAGTATGGGTGGGCCTTGTGGGCAGCCTGGCGCTGAATGGCGCGCTGTGGATGCACGAACAAAATCACAGGAGTGAGGTGGTAGCGCTTAATGGGAAGGTTGTCAGTATGGAGCAGAGCCAGAAAGAACTGGCATCCCGGTTGAGCGAGTACCAGAAAAACACATCAATGATGGCCGATACGGACATGCAGACCATAGTGATGCACACCCTGGTGCCGGGACACCCTATGGCGGCTACGCTATACTGGAGTAAAAATAAAGGTGAGGCCTATGTGACCATAGATGGCTTGCCTGCGCCACCCAAAGGCATGCAGTACCAGCTGTGGGTAATGCAAAACGGAAAGCCCGTGGATATGGGGGTTCTTCCGAACAGTATGGCCAACACGCCCGCCATGCAAAAGGTGGCCATGCCGCTCAACGATGGCCAGGCATTCGCTATATCATTGGAAAAAGAGGGTGGGAGCCCAACTCCGACCATGCAGAACATCTACGTGATGGGCAAGCCATCCTAGCCTGCCATGCGCTGGTTCTAGCGCATAAAATAATATTGAGTTACCCTGTATTTGCGTGAGCCTACTGTGGGCTTTTCATCAACCTGTATCTGGATAGTACGCATGGGCGCATAGTACAGGTTCTGCTTTGTCTCGCCCCAGATCGTTTTCTTAAATGTCTCAATATAGATGCCCATTACCTTATTGTTCTCCTGGTTGGCGGTAATCAGCAACTTCTGGGTAAACATGTCTTCGTCGTTCGCCTTATAGTAAAAATTGCGGGTGCCTTCCTGGTTGTCATCAAACTGGGTATAGGTGTATTGACCAAGATATTTGCGGTCGCTGATCTCTGTTTCGAAAAAAGTCTTGAAAATGTTGCCCCAGTTGAGTGTGTCGGAAGTGGTATAGCTGCTATCTGTTTTTTTGTTTTCCCGCACTGTCTTCAGGATGGTGAAGGCCTGGCCACCAAAAGTTCTCCACTCGTCCTGCGTGAACTGCCTTATGGAGAAGTAATGTCCCGCAACATCGGCATAAGGGTCTGCTTCTGCTTTCTTTTTCTTGCACGACTGGAATAGTAAAGCAGAGAAAGCTATTAAAAGGATAAAATAGTTAATGATTATTTTTTTCACGGCTTAAAATTAATGTTTCCCTTTGAATGGACATTAATTTTTTCAACGCAAGCTAATGGAATATGAGATCCTGCTTTTTTCGTAAATTAAACGATGGTAAGACCGAAGTTATTGGATCGAGAATCTTTGACCCTTCAAAGGTGTATAAGAAATGAGCAACCCTAAGATTTTACGCGTGGGAATTCCTGCTGGTAGTTTGCAGGAAGCCA
>CAINOM010000331.1 GCA_903851455.1 uncultured Bacteroidota bacterium
AAAAATTTAAAAGAGCAAAAATAAGTGAAATTCCAAAAAAAGAAATTCCAAAGTCCAAACCTAAATTCTAAATTCTATCCTGTTAGCTATCGGGACCAAACCCGAAAAACACAAATTCCAAATTGGATTTTGGTTTTAAGCCCTATAATTTACTATGTTGACATTCCCCCGCAGATGCTCAGCACCTGCCCGGTCATGTACTTGCTCATATCGCAGGCCAGGAAAAGCGCGGCATCTGCTACCTCTTCCGGCTTCCCGAAACGGCCAAGCGGTATCTTTTCAAACCATTTTTCAGCACCGCCATCTTTCAGGTAGTGCGTCATGTCGGTCTCAATAAAGCCGGGGGCAATAGCATTACAACGAATGTTCCGGCTGCCTATTTCCTGTGCTATGCTCTTGGTAAATCCTATTATGCCTGCCTTGCTGGCGGCATAAGCGCTTTGACCGCCGTTCCCCTTTACCCCTACTATAGAGCTGAGGTTGATGATGCTGCCAGAGCGACTTTTCATCATTGGCCTGATCACCTGCTTCGTAAGGTTATACACACTCTTCAGATTGGCCTGCATTACCTCATCCCACTGTTCCGGGGTGAGTCGCAGCAATAGATTGTCGCGGCTGATGCCGGCATTGTTTACACAAACATCAATAGTACCAAATTCTTTCACCACATCATTGGCCAGTTGCTCCGCGGCTTTGTAGTCTCCTGCATCGCTTTTGTAGCCCTTCGCCTTTACGCCCATAGCTGCAAGTCTTTCCTCAAGTGCTTTTGCGCGTTCTTCTGACGACAGGTAAGTGAATGCTATGCTGGCGCCATGCTCGGCGAACTTGACAGCGATAGCCTCCCCAATTCCCCTGCTGGCGCCAGTCACAAGCGCCACCTTATTTTCGAGCAGTTTCATTATTTCAATTTTGGAGTGCTAAAGTAGTGATTGCGACTGATATGTGGAAACATATTGCAAAACCAACATAAGAATCCAGAAGGGCTCTAATTGATCTTTAGGAAGTCTTTTATGTCTTTAATATAGACTGCACCAAAACTTGTTCCGGCAAGCACGTATATCCCCTCCATGTGGCCGCCATTATAGCTGATCAGTTTGCGTTCGCGATGCCACGGAACCATAACGTTGCAGTTGCCAGAAAGGCTATTCTCATCCTTATCTCCGGCGAAAAACAATAAGGGGCATTTTACGCTGTCCAATTGCTTGCTAAAACGCTCCGCCCCTGCAGGCAATCCAAAATTCCGCCCGGTCTGTTTTTTCAATCTTTCCTGCATGGCAATGGGATCACATAAAAAACTATCGCCGATAAAATAATCGAATGGAGTACGATTGTATGCTATGGTGGTGACCATCGTGCCCATAGATAAGGCACGCACACCTATCCTGTACCCTTTGAAGTCCTTTTTTGCATAGGTCAATACGCGTTCGAGATCAAACGCAAATTCATTGTAGTAAAGCTGGTTTGAATCCAATTCGAACGGGCTGCTATGGCCAAACCCACGGTAGTCGAAGGTGATAACAGTAAATCCATCCTGCACAAAATAGTAACATTGCTCTACCCAATAAGACATATTCATGGCATCGCCATAGGCGAGGATCATTACCGTCTTATTATCCTTCTTTTTATTGGGTCGCATCACCCATGTGTTGATCTTGTAATTGTCCGCAGTTGTTAACCGCAGTTCTTTATATTTCATACCCAGAGAATCTGGCGTTATGATGTATTCTTTCTTCGGCTTCAGGGCATAGCTGCTAAAGGATACCAGCATTGTTGCAAAAAGCAGGGCATAAATATTTTTCATAAAAATATTGAAGTAACTTCGGTTAGGCCTCCAAAGTACAGTGCATACCGCAATCCCAAACAGCCATTAACTTTAATTAACCCGAGAAAAGAATTAAAAATTCTCCATACTCTTCTTGATAATGCCGATGCAGTCGTCAACCTGTGCACGGGTAATAAGAAGTGGTGGCGCAAAACGTATCCTGTCTCCATGAGTAGGCTTTGCCAGCAGGCCGTTATTTTTCATTTCTATACAGATGTCCCATGCCGTATCCTTATTGGGATGATCTATAACGATCGCATTAAACAGGCCCTTACCCCTCACTATGGAGATATGCTCGTGGCCCAGTGCCAGCAGCTCTTTGCGGAAGTGTGCGCCCTGTATCTCCGAATTGTGGGCCATTTTTTCATCTATCAGTACCTGCAATGCGGTCATGGCTACTTTACAGGCAATAGGATTACCGCCGTAAGTAGAGCCGTGGTCGCCCGGTTTTATTGTGAGCATGATCTCATCGTCGGCCAACACCGCAGACACGGGCATAGTACCGCCGGAAAGCGCCTTGCCCAGCAATAGTATATCCGGCCTTACACCTTCATGGTCGCATGCCAGCATTTTTCCGGTACGCGCCAAGCCCGTCTGTATTTCGTCAGCAATAAAGAGCACATTGGCTTCTTTGCACATCGCTGCCACCTTAGAGAGATATCCCTCATCAGGCACTATCACCCCTGCTTCGCCTTGTATGGGCTCTACAAGGAAACCTATGACGTTGCTGTCCTGCAACGCCGCCTGCAATGCAGGAATATCGTTATATGGTATTACTTCGAAACCCGGAGTGAACGGACCAAAATCTTTTCTTGAGCTTTCATCGCTGCTAAAAGAAATAACGCTTATGGTTCGCCCATGGAAATTTTGCGCACAGGTAATGATCTTGCCCTTATTGTGCGGCACACCCTTAACTTCATACCCCCAGCGCCTTGCAAGTTTCAGGCCTGTCTCCACAGCCTCAACACCGGTATTCATGGGCAGCACTTTATCATAGCCGAAAAGCTTCGTAATATATTCTTCATACTCGCCCAGCACATCATTATGAAATGCGCGGGAGGTAAGTGTAAGCTTCTGCGCCTGCTCAATAAAAGTTTCTATGATACGCGGATGGCAATGACCCTGGTTGATCGCAGAGTAACCCGAAAGAAAATCGTAGTAGCGGCGGTCATCGACATCCCACACGAAAACACCCTTACCCTTGCTAAGCACTACAGGCAGCGGGTGATAATTGTGCGCTCCGTATTGCTCTTCTTTCTCCAGGAAAAGGTGTGTCTTAGAAGTTATGTTTTTAGTAGCCTGCATGGCGCAAATTTACAGCTTTATTGCCATACCTATAAGGCTGGCAATGAACACAACAACCAAAAAATTGGAATAAATACTAAAACCAGTAAATTTGCCGAAAGGCGAAGAATTAAGCCCCACAATTTATGGATCCAAATTTCTTAAGCCTTTTAGTACACCCTATATACAAGACCCCACTGCAATTCGAGCAAACCAGCGGCGAACTGGTTGATAAAGCCCACAACGACAACTTTGCTATAAAAGAAAATGTACCGCTGCTATTGACCGCAGTGGAAGAAGTGGCCCTGACGCAAACCGAGCAGCACAAAGAAGCCGGCAGCACATTCCACTACAAAGAGCACTACCAGCACGATGCTGAGACTTACGACTATTTCAAAGAAACCAAAAACCCTATAGAAAGCGAAGAGCATAACCGCCTGCACCAATACATACTATCTGAAATACCTGCCAATGCTTCGTGGATACTGGACACAGGCTGCGGCGGCGGCTGGCTGGCCGGCGCACTGAAAAACAAGAACAAGAATGTGATATCAATGGATATCTCAGATATCAACCCCATCAAGGCAACAAAAAACAATCCCTACCCCACCCACTTCGGACTGGTGGCCGATGTATACGAACTGCCCATAAAGGACGCATCTATAGACTGCATTGTAGCCTCAGAGATCATAGAGCATGTAAGCGACCCCAAGCGTTTCCTTAACGCGTTATTTACTGCGCTAAAACCGGGAGGGAAAATAATCGTAACAACCCCGTACAATGAGCACATCCTGGAGTCGCTCTGCATTCATTGTAATCACCTGACGCCGCATAATGCGCACCTGCACTCTTTCACAGAAGCCTCAATTCAAAAGTTTCTGCCAGTTGGCTTGAAAAACTACAGAACCGCAGTATTTAATAACAAAGTCCTTGTTCGCCTGGGCATACAGCGGCTTTTTAGCTTCCTGCCATTAGGCATATATAAAGGATTAGACAAGCTGAGCAACGCCGTTACCAAAAAACGGTCTTACCGGTTGATGCTGGTTATTGAGAAATGAAATCTGCGCAATAAGCATAAAAAAATGCAAGCGAAAACGCTTGCATTTTTTTTGTAGTTCGACTAGGATTCGAACCTAGACTAACAGAGTCAGAGTCTGTGGTGCTACCGTTACACAATCGAACTCTTTATTTCGGAGTGCAATGTTAGGGCTTTTTATAAAAAAAGACAAAAAAAAATCCTCGCCCGCTTATCTTTAACTGCACAATCCAAAATAAGTGACCTTAACCATAAATACAGGCGGCCGATGGTTCCCGGGGCGTAAGTTCATGCTTACGGCCATGTTTTTGCTGTGGGCCGCCGTGGTTGCAGGTTCTTGTTGGTACTTATTTTCCGGTTACCAGGCCCTTGTGCGGTGGTACCTGGGGCTGAATGACTGCTTTTATCGCTGCCAGACATGGAGCACCGACTTCTTCACCCCCGGCATAAAATCAGACGGCAATATGTACTGCATCATTGCCATGGCCATAGCCTCCGCGGGACTAGTGTACGTTTCTAGACGGGAACAGCGTACAAAAAAAAGCGCAACACCACTGGTAATACAAATCGGGGGGCTGCCAGATATAGCCCTGAGTGCATCGCTGCTTATTATTGCCGTAGTACTATGGGCCATGGGCAACAAAGCCACGCTCCCCGCTCTTGACGAAGTATTCTCTGCGTATAATTCGGCTGGCATTCACCCCTTTCAGGCGGTGTCGTACTATATGCTGCCCAATAACCACGTATTTTTTAATTTCCTGAATGATGTCTTTTTTCATTCATTTCCTGACAAAGTTGCTACCGGGCGCGCTATCTCGTTAGTTGCCTATTGTATGGTCATAATTTCGGTTTTCGCCTGGTTCAGACAAATATTGGCAAATTCCTGGCTGGCATTTCTTGTCGCTATTGCAATTTCCCTGCAATGCCCGGTTTGGGGCTTTGGCTTCCAGGCGCGGGGTTATGAGCTCTACCTTTTGGCAGAATGGGGTTTACTCATTTCGCTATTCTCTTACCTGGCTGCCGGAAATAAGCGATGGCTCCATATAAATGTCATTTGCTGCTGCGTAGGGTATTTCTGCATGCCTTCTTTCCTGTATATGCATGCAACACAATTGGTGTTCATGCTGGTGTATAGGTCAGTGTACCGCTCAAAAGACACCGCGTTTTGGATATCCCAGCTTGCCGCGGTTGGTATCACGTACCTTCTTTATTTGCCGTTGCTTTGCTTTTCAGGCCTTGCGGCACTCGTCAGCAATAGCTATGTGGCGCCCATGAAAGGCTTTCAGCAAAAAGGATTGGGTGAATTCCTGCAATGGACATCCTCGCTTTTCCGCACTGATATTGAGCATATTTTTTCAAATGTCCATTGGGGCGCCATTTCGTTTGATCTCGCTTTGTTCTGCCTGCCGTTGTCACTTCTCTTAAGACGAAACAACAAGACAAGCAGGTTGTTCGGCCTGTTCTATATCAGCATGTGGATCGTTTTCTTCCTGATGGTCGTGGTGATGAAAAGAATGCCATTTGAGCGCAACCTGATAGGCCACTATAGTTTCACACTGGCAGCAGTAAGTATTGTAGCCGCATGGCTGGCCGGGGCATGGTCTCAGAAAGAGAATGCCCGCATTGCAGGATCAATAGCATTTGCAGCGATGATGGTGCTACTATCTTTTCACTTCTACTTCACCAACGATTCGTTTAAAAAAATAACACTCTATGAACATGATGTAAACGAAGCCTATAAACATTTTACAGAGGGTCTCGGCGATATACCTGCAGGCAGCACAGTTGCATTTTCTGATGAAGGCTTTTTTGCCCGGTACTATTGCGAGAAAAAGGGGTGCACAGTGACTGCCTGCGCAACGGGAAATGAAACCTACTACGTAAGAGAATTCTATGAACCGATGCCGCTATTTTTATCAGCCAGGTATGACTCCGTAACGACTGCAGGCGAAAACGTTATCTACAAAAGAAAGTGATCTACGAGAATATGCGCTCCAGCGCCCATGCTTTAAGGCGCATCTCATCCCATTCTTTTTCGGGATCGCTGTCGTAGGTAATGGCCCCGCCGGTCTGGTAGGAGAGGTATTGAGTGGTCTCGTTATAAAACAGGCTCCTGATAACCACGTTAAAATCAAAGTCTCCGGCGGGAGTAATGTAGCCTACCGTTCCCGAATAAAGCTCCCTCCTGCTCTGTTCATATTTATCGATCAGCTGCATCACTTTGTGTTTTGGTGCTCCGGTCATGCTGCCCATCGGGAACGAATAACGCAGGGCATCTGTAAATGGAACACCTTGCCTCAGCATACCCGTCACTGTAGATATCATCTGGTGCACCTGTGGAAAACTATATATGCCGAAAAGCTCTTCTACCGCTATCGAGCCCGTTTCTGAGCAGTGCGCAAGATCATTACGCACGAGATCCACGATCATCACGTTTTCCGCGCGCTCCTTGATGTCGTTTCTCAAATGCTCCTTTATTTCTGCATCTTTCACCGGGTCTGTATCCCTGCGCGCCGTTCCTTTGATGGGTTGTGACAATAACTTACTGCCCTCTTTGCGCAGATACCGCTCCGGGCTGGCGCACATCAGGTATTTGTCATCGAGCCGGTAACAGGCTGCAAAGGGCGCAGGCGATAGCGCATTCAAAGCATTAAAAACCTGCAGCGGCTGAACCGCAACACCCTGACAATAACCCTCATTGCAGTAATTGATCTCGTAGCAGTCGCCATCAGCTATATGCGTCCGCAGCCTTCGAATAGAATCCAGGTATTGCTGCTTACTAGTCACACTGGTGAATTGCAGTGATGGAATTAAAGCAAGCTCTTCAGCGGCCGCTTCCTTTATCGCTTTGTAAATAAGTCCCGGATCTTCAAATGACTCAATCGTCAGTGTCGTTTGCGCCGCATTGATGTGGCAAACCGTTTGTGGAATAAAGAAGTTGGTCAGCGGGAAGCCGATCCGCTCTTTATGTGATGATGTCAATTTACTTTCAAGCTGGTTCTTATAGTCATAGCAGATGTGCCCGAATACCCAGTCCTTATGTTCTTCGTGCAATTGGCTAAGCTTCAGCAATGCATCGTCTTCGCCATCCCACGTGCCCACCGGCTTTACTGCAAGCAGGCATTCATAGCAACTGTATTTCTGGCGGTAATTATTGCTGTCTAAAAAAAGAAGGATGCTGAATTGTTTTGCCCAATTCAGCATCCTTGCTTTTATTTCTTTCACCTCAGCAGAGGTTATCGTGTACGTTGCGCTATGTCTATGCAATCCACGCAAGATTAAAAATCGTCATCGTCGTCATCAAAACCGCCGCCACCGCCTTCTGCGAAGAAGCCCAGGTCTTTGAATTCGTCGTCATCAAAACCATCGTCTTTAGAAGATGATTTCTTTTTAGCTGCTTTACTTTTTGACTTCGGCATATCAAACTCTTCAAACTCTTTCTCGATATCGTAGTCGTCTTCATCGTCCTTGCCAAAATCGTCATCTTCGTCGATGTCCAGGTCATCGTCGTCATCATCAT
>CAINOM010000332.1 GCA_903851455.1 uncultured Bacteroidota bacterium
AATGACTACATTATCCAGCTCGGCTTCCTCGATGGCTTTTATGGCTTTGTCATTTGCAGACTATCTGCCTACGCCGCATTCATCAAATACTCCAAAATACGCCAGCACCGCCGCAGCGAGAAACTCGGTATCCCAGTAAAACCATTAAGCGTCAGTTAATAATTCCCCATCTCCCACTCCTCTGGCTAGCCAATACAAGGCTGTTATTAAATACTTATATAAAATATATTCAGAATTTACACACGCTTCTGCTTTTTATGCCGTCTTCTATGATATACTCCAATTTGTCTCACTTTAAAAACCATTGTTTATGAAAAACACGTTACTCCTGAAACTATTCTATTGTCTTACTCTTCTTGCACCGCTCTGCCCGCAACAGAGCAACGCCCAGGGTGTTATGACCACTATTGTCGGCGATAGTGTTGCCGGCTATTCCGGCGACAATGGTCCTTCAAATCTTGCAAAGCTAAATCAGCCGCATGATGTGTGCATGGACGCTGCCGGCAACATGTACATTGCAGACATGGGCAACCATGTGGTGCGGAAAATAACAAAGAGCACCGGTATCATTACCACAATAGCCGGTAATGGCACACCTGGCTACCTGGGCGACAATGGCCCCGCCACCGCAGCTATGCTCACCGCGCCAACTTACCTTGCACTCGACAACTTCGGAAATTTATTCATTTCAGATGGCGGCGATCCGGCAATGAGCGTTATGGGTAGCCCTGTTGTAAGAAAACTGAACCTCGCTACCGGTGTTATTACCACAGCAGCAGGCAATGGTGCTGTTGGGTTTACAGGCGATGGCGGTCAGGCAACGGCTGCTGAGCTCGACCTGCCACAAGGCATCTGTGTCGATCCGGCGGGCAATTTATACATCGTGGATTGGAACAGCAATGTTATCCGTAAAGTAACAAAAGCCACCGGGCTCATCTCAACCATAGCCGGCAGCGCAAGCGGAACAGCTGGCTTTAGCGGCAACGGCGGCCCGGCGCTTTCCGCGCTGATGACAAACCCGCAGGCTATCTGTATTACGCCTAACGGCGACTTGTATTTTTCTGACATGATGGGCGAGTATATCCGTAAGGTAGTTGCCGCTACTGGTGCAATGGCAGCGGTATCTGGTAATGGTGGCCTGTTTAGTGGCGATGGCGGCCCGGCGATCACTGCCGGCCTTGGTAATGTAGATGGCCTTTGCTCTGACTGGCATGGCGATGTATATTGCTGCGAATGGAGCTGCTCCTGCAGAAAGATAACCGTTTCTACTGGTATCATCAATATACTTGCGGGCGACCCCAGCATAGATGGTTATAACGGTGATGGTGGTGTTGCCACGAGCATTTATATGAACTGGCCTGCAGGTCTATGTGTAGACCCCACAACAGGCAACATCATTATTGCAGATGCGCTTAACGAAAGAATACGGAACGCGACTCAGCCAGGGTTTATCACTACACGCACCAACAATGTCGTGACGCTTCCAGAAGCAAGAATATTCCCTAACCCAACTGCCGGAGCCTTTGTTGTAACCACAACAGACGACCAGAAGCTCTCTACAATGGACATACTTAATGCTACAGGAGATGTTGTATTTACCACAACGCTTAAAGAGAACCAAACCAATGTCAATCTCACCACGCAGCCAGCCGGTATGTATTTCATACAGATCAGCTCATCTGCCGGAACTACTACACAGAAAGTAATGATCATGAAGTAGGATATTCCAACCTTTGCAAATAATAATGGCTGCCGAGAGGTGGCCATTATTATTATTTACCACCCCGCTCATTCGGATTTGCAATCCGAATGCCATGGTTGGGGATTTGCAATCCCCATACCAAGTACATATTTTCTATCATCATATTATCGCATGATCCCAACAATAAAATCTCTATTTCAAAAATCACCAAATCGAAGCTCAAATCCCACTCAAACCCACGCCCATGGCTCAAAGAAATTTACATGATATCCACTATACGGTATATGACAGAGCAAAAACGCTATATCATAAAACATCAGTTTTTATTTCCCATTTCCCCACCTGAAATTTGTGCCCAAAAAATATTTTTCACGCCTCAGAATGTGTTCGCACGAGAAACGGCACAACTCATTCGACCTCACCCTCTCCGAGCCTGTCCTGAGCGATAGTCGAAGGAGGAGAGGGCCGGGGTGAGGTCCCTATCAACTTTATCATGGAATCACAAAACAAACAACAACTCGCCAAAGACCTCTATCTCCAGGCCGACAAAACCCAAACCGAGATAGCAGAAATTTTAGACGTCAATCGCAAGACCGTCTACCTCTGGAGCAAAAAAGGAAAATGGGAAGAAACAAGGATCGCCCTCAGTCAGACCCCGTTCAACATCTTGCAGGAATTCTACAACCACATGGGCGCAGTCAATCAGAAGATCAGGGAACGAGAAGATCGTTGTCCTACCATGGAAGAGGTCGAGAAGCTGCGTAAACTCGCGAAGATGTCAAAGGACATGGGAAAGAAGCACCCCGGTATTTACATGGAAGTGCTTGAAGAGTTCTCGCACTTTATACAACATGGGGACCGCACTTTTCTCGACAAATATGTAAAGAACGCCGATCAGTTTCTGAAGGGCACATTCGGAGATGAACACTTCTATGTTGCACAACGCGCAAAAGCTAACGCAGCCAAAATCCGGGAAAACCTGAAAAAGCAGGAAGAGGATGCTGCAAAAGAGGAAGCTGCACTAAAAAAGGAAGAAACAGAGGAACTTGTTTTCGATGGCTATAAGTTTGTTCCCGTAAAGAAAACCGCCGCGAGCCACGCCGCGCAAACTGCCGGCTGCAAACTGCCAACTGAAAAAGCGGGTAATAATGGGGCATCCGTACCATTACCGGAAAATCCTTCAAAACCGGCCACAGTAAACAATTACAGCGAAAAACAAAGTAAAAGCGAATGCCCCATATCAGCATCAGAAATATCCGAAAATGGGGCATTACCCGTAGGGGCAGTCCCGTCCGGTTGCCCGCCTGACG
>CAINOM010000333.1 GCA_903851455.1 uncultured Bacteroidota bacterium
AAGCAACAAAAGAAAAGGCGATTTTTTTCCAAAGGCTCCGCCGGAAAAAAATAGCTCTGCTCTGTTGTCGCCGTTCGCTAATGATCAATATGGCGCTGGGTTTCTGCCTACCATTGCTACTATTTAGCAGTTCAATCGGTTTGGCAAAGGCTAAGTAATGGACTTTCAGTTTTCGATCTACGGCATAAAAAGGCGCCATCAATCCTCGTCGCCATCACTTCGATCAACTAGTACAACCGGAAGACCCTTCCCAAAGGACTACAGTAGTGCAATTTGTGCTATGCTCAAGTAACGGAGGGCTGGCTAATAATGAGTTGAAACAGGTAAATAGGTTATATAAACCCACTTAATGTGGATATTCAACATAGGAAAACCCATAAATTTGAATTAAACTTGCAAAAAATGGGATTTAATTATAAAAAATTCAGTGAAAGTCATATTTTTATCGCTCGGTAATCTGTTTTTCCTAAAAAGTTAACTTGAATAAAAGGTTTATATGCAAAAAGGAATATTAAAAAGCACCTCAGTACTGATGGCAATGTTGTTTGTTGTTTTCAGTACCAACTCTTATGGCCAGGACATTGTGAAAATAAGAAACCAGAATTTCACGTCTTATTTCTCCAAGTCTGAGCATATCCCGGTACTGGTTGTTTATTCACTAACGCCCGACATGTTCAACTGCATAAAAATGAAGGGTGAGAACGGCATAAAGCTGGACACAGACCCGCAACTGCCTGAAATTACTGATCTGAAAAGTGACTATACCAATACTCTGTTTGACAACGCTCAGATGATGTCTCCAGACGAAAATACCTGTGATAAGGATGCGTTTATTGAGAGCTATTACTTCACCAATGTAATGCCGATGCCTAAGGACCTGTACAAGACCCTGTGGGAGAAGCTGCATGAGAAAGAAATACTGAAGGCAAAGAAATTCAAAAAAATAAAAGTATTTGCAGGCACAGTAGGCCGCAACTGGGTGATAGGCGCTAACCACAATGTTATCGTGCCTGAGTACTGCTGGAAAGTGATCTACATACCAAGCACTGACGAATACCTGTGCTATGAGTTCCACAATGTGCAGCCATCAAGCCCTGATTACAACCCAGAGAACGTAAAGGATAACCTGGCTAACCACAAGGTTGATATCAATGCTATAGAATCACTGGCTGGTGTACACTTTGTAAATGGTGTGATCTCTGCCAGTTATGTAACTGTTACTCCGAATAACTAATTTAATAGTTCAATTACTTAATGGCTCAATGGCTCAATGAAAATGAGTTATTGAGCCATTGATCTTTTTTCCTCTTACCTTTGCAAACATTTTCAAATTACCGAATTTTCAAATTTTCAAATTAGATGGCATTACAGGCAGGTATTGTAGGGTTACCAAACGTAGGGAAATCAACATTGTTTAATGCGGTGAGCAACAGCGCAAAGGCGCAGGCGAGCAATTACCGTTTTTGTACCATAGAGCCGAATGTGGGCCAGGTGGATGTGCCGGATGAGCGTATGGCTAAGCTCGCCGAACTGGTACAGCCACAACGTACTGTTCCCACGAGCTTTGAGTTTGTGGATATAGCAGGCCTTGTGAAGGGCGCGAGCAAGGGTGAAGGGCTGGGAAATAAGTTCCTTGCCAATATACGCGAGGTGGATGCCATAGTGCATGTGATCCGCTGCTTTGAGGATGAGAATATACTGCGCGATGAGGGAGATATAAACCCGATAGCCGATAAAGAGATCATAGACACCGAATTGCAGCTGAAGGATATGGACAGCGTGGAAAAGAAGCTGCAGCGTGTAGAAAAGATGCTGAAAGCAGGTGATGCAAAAATAAAAAGGGCGCATGAAGTGCTGAACACCTGCCTGGCCCACCTGGGCGAAGGCAAGAACATACGTGGCCTGCAACTGGAAGGCGAGGACCGCGAAGCGATCGCCGATATCTTCCTGCTTACTGATAAGCCGGTACTCTATGTGGCCAATGTGGACGAAGCAGCGCTGCTTACGGGTAATAAATACTCCGACGCACTGGTGAAGGCCGCCAACGAGGAAGGCGCACAGGTGATCGTGATGAACAACTCAATAGAAGCACAGATATCTGAACTGGAGAGCCAGGAGGATAAGGAACTCTTCTTCGCCGAGTATGGTCTTACAGAGCCCGGCCTTAACCGCCTGATACGGAGCACTTACAAATTGCTGAACCTGATCACTTACTTCACTGCCGGTGTGCAGGAAGTGCGTGCCTGGACCATTCACCAGGGGTGGAAGGCTCCGCAGGCTGCAAGTGTGATACATACAGACTTTGAAAAAGGCTTTATCAAGGCTGAGGTTATCGCCTACAACGATTATGTGCATTACAAAACGGAAGCTGCCTGTCGCGAAAATGGCAAGCTGCGTATAGAGGGTAAGGAATATGTGGTGAATGATGGAGATGTGATGCATTTCAGGTTTAATGTTTAATAGTAGTCGTAAGTCATGAGTCGTAAGTCTGCGGGTCATTCGTTATAAGTCATGAGTCGGAGGTTCACAGGCGCATTATTGTTGTTTTGTGTTGCGGGACTTCTGATATTCCTGGCAAGCAGGTTATTTTTTCGCCATGAACAACCAAAAGTCGTGGCGGTTGATCCAACTGAACAAAAGGCCATTGATAGTTCCAACAAACATCTGGTTGATACAGCGGTTTCGCTGCTGAGGGAGGGCTACCTGGTGTTGCGTATGGGCCTTGGCGCCGACAGCAGGCTGCTGGCGCAGATGGGGCGCAAAAACAGGTCCTACTCGCATTGCGGTATTGTTATGATCGAGAACGGTTATCCGTTCGTGTACCACAGTATAGGCGGAGAGAACAATCCGGATGAACGGCTGAGGCGGGACTCTGCGAAGTTTTTCTTTTCCCCTGTTTACAACATGTCATTGGCGGTAGTACAATACGATCTTAATGCAAGCCAGCTAGCTGAACTCGGGAACGTAGTTCGGGCTTACTACAGGCAACGGCCTAAATTTGATATGAAATTCGACCTTGGCACTGATGATAAGCTGTATTGCTCAGAGTTCGTATATAAAGCAGTGAATAAGGCAGTGGACGATACCGCATATATTAAACCCACGACAGTGGCCGGAAGGAGGTTTGTAGGTATAGACGATCTGTTTATCAACAGCCACGCTCATATCGTTTGGCGAACGGTATTTAAGTAATAACTTTGCCGCAAAAGGGGAAAGACGCATGAAAAAAATAGTGTACACATCTTTAGCATTGATATTGGTAGCTTTTATGCTGCCGGGCTGTAGTAAGAATACGCCTAAGGATGTTGCCTATAACTGGCTCACCGCATTCAACCACCTGGATTTTGATGCGGCGAAGAAGTTGTCGACACCTGATACCAAGAACCTGTTGAATTCCTTACAGGTGCTTACAGAGAATGTTGCCGACTCCAACAAAAAAGATCTGAAAAAAGTAAGCATCACCATAAAAGATGTAAAACTAAACGGAGATAAGGCGGTTGCTACCTATACATCGTCCGACAGTCCGACGAAAGACCAGGTGCTGAACCTTGTGAAGATGGGTGATAACTGGCTGGTGCAATTCTCCAAAGTAGACCTTATGGGCGAGGTGCCGGATAGTATGGGCGATCAGCCGATGGGTGCAGACAGCACATCAGCGGCCGGAGCCCCGCTGGATACTACCATGTCGGCGGATGGGAATAAGGGCGATACGGGGCGACATTAGCGTGAGTTTACTGTTTATTTAAAGAGCAAGCATTTCTATGAGAATTAACTATTTCCCCATAGCCCTGGTCATGTTTCTGCTTGCGGCCTGTGCTACCACCCCCGGGCCGGTCACCGAACTATTTCCTGTAAAGGTTGGCCAGCAATATGGTTATATGGACCGTACGGGTAAAATGGTCATTCAGCCCCAGTTTTCTGCAGAGGGCTGTTTCAGCGAAGGGCTGGCCTGCGCCTGCAATGGAGATGAGAACGCGGGTTGGGGGTATATCAACCGCTCTGGAACATTTGCTATTGCTCCCCATTACAGAAGTGTTACATCGTTCAGTGAGGGCATTGCGTTTGTGGTAACTGCAGGCGAAAGCCCGGTGGCGATAGATAAGACAGGCACCGTAAAATTTAAAACCTCAGGTGTACAGGAAGTGGGTTACTTCCGCGAGGACTATGCAGCCTTCAGCGTACTTACGGCGAATGGGGAGAAGTGGGGCTTCATGGATAAGGAAGGCGTCACGAAGATCGCTCCCCAGTTTACGGGTGTTGGCTTTTTCTCCGGCGGCATGTGTGCTGTTATCGACAGTACCGGCAAGTGGGGGTATATAGATAGAAAAGGAGCGTTAAAAATCAACTATCAATATGTGGACGTATCACCATTCAGTGATAACCGGGCGGCTGTTTGCGTAGATGGGCAGTGGGGCGCGATAGATAATACCGGCAAGTACCTGGTGGAACCAAAGTATACCGACCTGCACCTGGACAAGAATGGCTTTGTGATAGACGATGGCGAGAAATTCGGGTGGCTGGATAATAGCGGGAAGGTGAGTATCAGTCCGCAGTTTGAGCGGGCGTTTCCTTTTAACGGCGGTAAGTATGCTCCGGTGAGGTCGGGCGGTAAGTGGGGGTATATAGATCACAGCGGGAAAATGGTGGTGAACCCGCAGTTTGATTTTGCGTTTGGATTTGACGGGAACCTTGCCCTTGTGCAACTGAACCATAAGGAGGGTTTTCTCGATGAGTCTGGTAAGCTAGCCATTCCTATTTCATTTGATGATCTCTCTACTGATTATTATACCCGCTACTTCGTGGGTATATCATCAGCCAGCAGTGTGATCACCAACAAGAATGAGCCGCTGTATGTTTCGTATAAATGGCTGACGAAATTCTTCCAGATGGATTTTGAGGCAGCAAAATCTGTATCTACTGAGGATACCAAAAACCTTATTGACCAGATGGCGAGCCTGGCTAACATACTGGAAGACTCCACAAAGCAGCAGATGATGAGTATGAGGGTGGCAGTGAAAGAGCCGAGGGAAAATGGTGATAGTGCGACGGTTGCTTATACAACGTCTGATAATCCCGGTAAGACGCAAACATTGTATCTTGTAAAGCAAAACGGGAAATGGCTGGTGCAGTTCTCAAAGGATGATGCAAAGAATAGCACTGATAGTAATGCAGACGGAGCCGCCTCTCCCCAGCCCTCT
>CAINOM010000334.1 GCA_903851455.1 uncultured Bacteroidota bacterium
CGATCTGCCCGATCAGCAGTATACCTATATCTCCAAGTTGAGTGGGGGCGAAAAGAAGAGGCTGCAGTTGCTGGCCATACTATTTAAAAACCCCAATTTCCTCATACTCGATGAGCCTACCAACGACCTGGACCTCCCTACGTTATCAGTGCTGGAGAACTTCCTGAGTGAGTATCCTGGTTGCCTGGTCATTGTGTCGCATGACCGTTATTTTATGGACCGGCTGGTGGACCACCTGTTCGTGTTTGAAGGTGATGGGGTAGTGCGCGATTTCCCGGGCAATTATTCCAACTATCGTATCGAGGAGCGGGCCAAAGAGAAACAAAAGGACGCCCCCAAGCAGCCGGAAGTTGAAGCACCGAAACCCGTTGCCAGTAAACCCATTGCAGCTCCCGAAAAAAAGAAGTTTTCGTTTAAAGATAAGCGGGAGTATGACCAGCTGGAAAAAGACCTGGCATCGCTGGAAGCAGAGAAAGTGACCATCACTGAAAAAATGATGGATCCGAATCTCAATTACGACCAGATACAGCAGCTCAGCAACCGCATGGTGCACATCACCCAGCTTCTTGAAGAAAAGGAAATGAGGTGGCTGGAACTGAGTGAGTATATTTCATAGCCATAAGCCGATGGGTTGAGTCTTTTTTTGATTTTTGTTGCTGTTAATATTTCAGCATAGAATTCATATAACAATCGTTTTTCCTTTACTTTTGCAGTCTAAATTTTTAAAAAAGATACAAATGAAAGCAATTAAATTATCAGTACTGGCTGCCATGTTGCTGACAACCGGCGTGACAACGCTACGGGCTCAGAGTGCCGATGAAATACTGGAGAAGCATGCTAAAGCCATGGGCGGCGCTGAAAACTGGGACAAGATAAAAACAATGAAAATGACCGGCTCAATGTCTCAGCAGGGCATGGAAATTGGCCTGAGTGAAACAGTGCTGATCGGTACTGCTCTCCGCATGGATATCAGCCTTATGGGAATGACCGGTTTCCAGATCGTTACTAAGAACACAGGTTATATGTATATGCCGTTCGGCCAGGCCAGTGCCAAGGTGGATACTATGAAACCCGAGATGGTGCAGATGTACCAGAAGCAGCTGGATGTGAAGGGCAACCAGCGCATGGATTACAAGGCTAATGGCGGCAAAGCGGAATATGTGGGCGTTGACACACTCAACAATGTTCCATGCTACAAAGTGAAATTCACAGACAAGGACGGCGTTGAATCAATGTCGTACTTTGATAAGACTACTTACTACCTGCTGCGCAACGAGACCAAGCTGAAGGTCGACGACCAGGAGCAGGAACTGGCTACCAGCTTCGCCAATTATCAGAAGATGCCGGAAGGTATTGTAATGCCGATGTCAGTTACCGCACAGGGCGCTGAGATCACGTTTAAGACGATAGAAGTAAACAAGCCTGTGGATGAAAAATTGTTCGTCCCAACAATCGACAAGAAGTAGTCATCGACCAAATAATGCACAAAAAAGCGGCTGTCCTTTTCGATAGCCGCTTTGTTATTTGAGTCAACTCGGCCTTTACCGTTTAGAATAAGAAACAGTCCCAGAGTCTTGCGTCATTGCCGGGTGCCTTCATAGCGTTTGCGCGCTGGCGGCACCGAAGCAATCTCACTTAATTCAATAGCTCGTTTGGCGAAAAAAAAATGTCCAATCAGTACAGTAAACTGATTTTGCTTCTCAATCATTGAGTTCAAAAACTTGAACCAATAAACAGGAAACATTCTATTTGTAAATGATCTTCATGGTCGCCCTGCGGTTCAGATCGCGGTCAAATTCCGTTCTTTCCGGGTACACCGAAGGCTTCGTATTGCCCAGCCCTGAATAAGTAAGGCGGCTCTTGTCAATACCTTTTGC
>CAINOM010000335.1 GCA_903851455.1 uncultured Bacteroidota bacterium
ACTAACTCGGCATGGATAGCACGGGCGCTGAATGCAATGGGCATTGATGTGCTGCGGCGCGTGGCGGTGGGCGATAGCAGGGAGGCAATTATAAATGCGCTGGATGAAGAGATAGCTCGGGCACAGATAGTGTTGATAACAGGCGGCCTGGGGCCAACATCGGATGACATTACGAAGCCGCTGCTGGCAGAGTATTTTGGTGGGAAGCTGGTAGTGAATGAGCAGGTGCTTGCCCACCTGAAAGACCTGTTCACAAAACGGAACCGCCCCTTCCTGGAGCGGAACCTGAAGCAGGCCGAGGTGCCGGAGAACTGTACGGTGCTTTTTAACCGGATGGGAACGGCGCCGGGGATGTGGTTTCAGTTGGCAGCCGGCAGTCGGCAGTCAGCAGTTCGGGAGCCATTCAATTATACTTTCAATGAAACATTACCGTCATCGTTCGACTACGCTCACGATGACAATCCAAATTCCAAAGTAGTGATTGCGATGCCGGGGGTGCCGTTTGAGATGATATCGATAATGGAGGATGAGGTGCTGCCACGACTGAGGGAGCGGTTCTTCAGTGATGCGCTGCTGCACCGGACAATAGTGACTGCGGGCGAGGGAGAGAGTTTTATAGCGGAGAAAATACAGGCACTGGAGGAGGCGCTACCGGCACACATAAAGCTGGCCTACCTGCCGGATGCAGGGATGGTGCGGCTAAGACTTACGGGCAGGGGAAGTGACAAAGATGCGCTGGCGGCTGAACTGGAGGCACGGCAAAAAGAAATAGCAGATAGGCTGGGAGACATAGTGGTGGCAATGGACGACCTGCCGATGGAACAGATAATAGGCAACCTGGTGAAGGCGAAGAGTAAGATGCTGGGACTGGCGGAAAGCTGCACTGGTGGCTTCCTGGGGCACCTGATCACGCAGATAAACGGATCGTCGGCATACTTTAACGGCAGCATTGTATCATACAGTAACGAGGTGAAACAAAATGTGCTGGGCGTAAAAAAAGAGACGATAGACGAGCACGGCGCAGTAAGCGAACAAACGGTGACCGAGATGGCGCAGGGTGCGCTGAGGGTGCTGGATGTGGACTATGCACTGGCGGTATCTGGTGTGCTGGGCCCGGATGGCGGCACAGAGCGTGTGCCGGTAGGAACGGTGTGGATGGCTGTTGCGGATAAAGAAGGTGTGAAGACGAAACAATTCCGCTTTCACTATAACCGGCAACAGAATAAAGAGATGGCGGCGAAAATGGGGATGCTGATGATATTTAAGTTTATTAGTGGAAAGTGATAAGTGACAAGTTGATAAGTTGATAAGCGATAAGTTGCCATGACAAAAAATTCCGAATCCCAAATTCCAATCCCGATAGCTATCGGGACCAAATTCCAAATTCCAAGCCCGGGGAAGCTGGTATTCCTTATTGGTATGCCTGCTGTGGGGAAGACGTATTGGGGGGGAAGGCTGGCGAAAGAATATAACAGGGCATTTGTGGATCTGGATGTTTTTATCGCAGAGCAGGAGCAGGCTAGTGTGTCGGCATTGTTTGCGATGTACGGAGAGAATGGGTTCAGGGAGCGGGAGGAGAAGTATCTACGGAAGATCATCAAATCGGCAGAGGCGGGGACTATTATAGCTAGTGGTGGTGGCACACCGTGCTATAAAGAAAATATGCAACTGATGAAGGATACGGGAACGGTGATCTATCTAAAGGCAGACACAGCATTGCTGCTGGAGCACCTGGCGGCAAGTGATGACGCAAGACCGCTGCTGAACAATCGCGGAGACCTTGGCGTTTATTTGCAAGAGATGCTGAAGAAGCGAAATCAGTTTTACGAACAGGCTCACCACATTTTACCTATAAGTGAGGATGACAAAACAAACATTTCCCTCGCTACCTTTGCAAAAATATTAGATCATGAATAGGCAGGCACTTATAGCGGGCTCATTGTTTGGCGCGCTGGCGGTAATCTTAGGCGCTTTTGGAGCACATGCACTAAAAGAGATACTCCCGGCCGACAAACTGCAGGTCTACCAGACAGGAGTGCAATACCAGTTTTACCACAGCTTTGCTTTGCTGATATCGGGCATACTTTTTGCGTCGTTTCCAAACAAGGCGATGAAGCTGGCCGCAACGCTTTTTATTGTCGGTATCATACTATTCAGCGGCTCGCTGTATGCTATGTGTGCGCTGAGCATCAGCGGCAAAAGCCTTGGGCCGGCGGGCGCGATCACACCAGTGGGCGGATTGTTTTTCATAATGGGCTGGTTATCTATGTTTTTTGGTATATTGAAGCGGAAATAATCATTATGCGCAGGATAAATTTCGGCTTGTTTTCTATTGTGAGCGTGATACTGATCTTCGCGACGTTCTACTCGTTCAGCGAAGTCTGTGATGTTGATGAGCTGAAGCTGGCCGGCAACAATTATCTGCACTTTTTATCCGAATTTTTTAACGTGATGCGCTTTCCAACGCACGTGCTGCTGCCGGCGCTTACGAAATTACCATTCTATTTCGCGTTTGGCCTGGCGATCAATTGTTTCCTTTACAGCTTTGTTTTTGAAAGGATCGTGTACCTGATCTTCCACAAAAGAAATGACGATGAAGAAAACGCCCAACAAGACACACCAGTAGAATTATGAAAGTAATAGCACTGATACCGGCGCGCATAGGCGCAACACGCTTTCCCGGCAAATTGCTTGCTCCGCTAAAAGGGAAAACAGTTATTCGCAGAACGTATGAGTCGACGGTAAAGACCCGCTTGTTTGATGATGTGATCGTGGTGACAGACAGTGACGAAATACTGAACGAGATATTGAACACTGGCGGCAGGGCCATAAAAAGCAAGGGCATTTTTGAGAGCGGCACTGACCGCATAGCCGAAGCGGCCGCCAGGATGGATGCCGATGTGTTTGTGAATGTGCAGGGTGATGAGCCCTTTGTACAGGCGGGGCCGCTGGAATTGCTGCTGAGACTGTTCAGCGGGCTGGAAGGACAAAATGTGCAGGTGGGCTCACTGGTGCAGCGCATCATGGATCCCAACCAGATCATAGATCCCAATTATGTAAAAGTGGCGCTGGGGCTTAATCGCAACGCATTGTTCTTTTCGCGGAGCGTGATACCCTACCCGCGTGATACGGACTTACAGATACCCTATTACGAACATATAGGTATCTATGGTTTCCGCAAGAAAGCACTGATGGATTTTACTAACTGGCCTGTGGCGCCGCTGGAGGCTGCAGAGAAGGTGGAATGCCTGCGCTTCCTGGAGCATGGTGTGCCGATACGCATGGCCATTACCGAATACATGGGTGTGGAAATAGACACACCTGAAGACCTGAAACGGGCAGAAGCACTGATGACGAAGAAAGGATGGGATTAGTAGCTTGCGACCCTATTTTCAAGGAAATTTTACAAACGCACAAATATGTTACGCCATTGTAACTAAATACTATTTTTGTGCAGTCGCTTGCGCATTTTTTTGAATTTCCCGGTATGAAGTTTCGCAATTTTA
>CAINOM010000336.1 GCA_903851455.1 uncultured Bacteroidota bacterium
AAAAATTGAAGTTTAATGATACAGCGTTTTTGCTCTGTCATATACCGCATACGCGATATGATGTAAAATATTTTCGAGTTAATGTATTGGGAGTGTGGGAGGTATATGTTATTACCGGCTGGCCCAAGGAGGAAGTAATTATGATAGCTACAAACCGCTTAAGATCAACGAGCCCGTAATATGCTAAAAAGCTGGATCAGGAACAGTAAAAGAATGGGAAGTGCGAGGCAAAGTGTAATTATTTTTCCTTTAAGCCCAGGGAGCTTTTTCCACATGATCAAAGTGATGGCGGATACAAAAAATGAGATGACGATCGCTGTAAAAGTAAGTGGCACGAAAAAGGAAAGATTGTACGAGAAGGCGTGGGCGGCATCGCCGTCGTAGTGATAAAAGAATGTGCTGTGCAGTATTGCCACGAGAAATAATGTCATGGCAAAAATTGCGCAGCCAAGAAGCCACTTTTGAATCATTTAGCCAGTGTTGGTTATTGTTCTTAACGATGCAGCAGTTGCACCCGGCTGCAACGATGATCACAAATCATCGGGTCATACGGGCAATAAAAATACACTCTTTTGTCTCTAAGAACGAAGCCAAGCTGCAGCTTTTTTCATACCCGATATCTATGCAACAGCACACATAGTCAACAAATAAATTCAAGCTGGCATGATGTTTACATGAATGGTGTACAAAAAATAACCAAATTATTATGAAAGAGACTACCAAACCAAAAGCCCCGACAAAAGCGGCTAAAGCAAAAACAGGATCGCAACATGATTCTATGCTCGAAGAATTCTTTGCCGGAGAGATCAAAGACATCTACTGGGCTGAAAAACACCTGGTGAAGACACTGCCCAAAATGAAGAAGGCCGCAACGTCAGCAGAGTTGCAGCAGGCATTTGCCGACCACCTGGAGACGACTAAAACCCACGTAACCAGGCTGGAGCAAGTCTTTGAGCTATTGGGAAAGAAAGCACAGGCTAAGAAATGCGATGCGATGGAAGGAATCACCAAAGAAGGCGAAGGGATCATTGAAGAGACCGAAGCAGGTACTGCAACAAGGGATGTAGGCCTGATACTAGCTGCACAAAAAGTGGAGCACTATGAGATAGCCACTTATGGCGGACTGGCGCAACTGGCGCGCACCATAGGTCGCGATGACATTGCTGACCTACTTGAGACCACGCTTGCAGAAGAAAAAGACGCAGACGCTACTCTTACTGAGGTTGCCGACAATGGCATCAATTACCAGGCAAGCGAAGAAGAAGAAAAATAGAAAAACGATTTCACCAAAACCAAAAACCAATTAAAACAAACAACATGGAAAACCAAAACAACTATCTCGTGACCGGGATGTTCAAAGACAAAGACAGCGCAGACCGCGCATATAGTGCACTGCAGGCGAAAGGCTACAGCAATAATGATGTGCACCTGATCATGTCGGACGACACAAGGAAGAAACATTTTGCTACCGAAGTACACAAGACCGACCTGGGCTCTAAAGCAATGGAAGGTGCAGGAACGGGATCTGCTATAGGCGGAACAATAGGCGCTATAGCAGGCGCTGTAGCGGCAATAGGCACTACCCTGCTGATACCAGGCCTGGGTATAGTGGTAGCCGGCCCAATAGCGGCAGCAGTAGCCGGCGCAGGCGCAGGCGGCGTAACCGGCGGTATCATCGGCGCACTAGTAGGTTCCGGCATACCTAAAGAACGCGCAGTTGTTTACGAACAAGGTGTAAAAGACGGCAACATAGTGATGGGCGTAAACGCACGCAACGCGGCGGATGCAGACTATTTTGAAAATGACTGGCGTGCAAACAATGTAGTGGAGCTGCATCGCTAAAATGCCAAATGATTATTCATCCAAATAAAAAACAGTCATGAAAAATACCAGATTTCTATTCGTGTTACTTTTTACCGTTGCGTTAGCATCATGCGGACAAACCGGTAAAACCAATGAAACGGACAACGTAACGCATAGTAATGACACGATGGTTATTAAACAGAACCAGACGGACTCTGCTACGCACTCGGTGAGTACGGATACTACTAAGCGATAAACACCAGAAACAAGGGCAATAAGGGTGCGTTTGAGGGCGCACCCTTTTTGCTATTTATTCAAAAACAAAAAAAGCGCATTAAACCAGCCATATCATGGACGAACAGCAAACAAGCTTGCCAAAACGCGACTATCCATTTTTTATCAAGGCACCTGTCATACTATTCGGGCTGGTGCTCTTCTGCTACATCCTGTTTGTTCTTTCATCGGTATTGGTACCATTTGCTTTTGCGCTTTTAATAGCCATATTGCTCAATCCACTGAGCAGATTTTTCGGTCGTAAGCTGCCGAGAGGTGTGGCGATATTTATCGCTATCCTTATAGCGTTGACATTCCTGGCGACGGTAGTCTATTTTCTATCCCGGCAAATATTGACGTTTAATGAATCGCTACCGGCCCTGAAAGCAAAGTCATCAATGATCGCGCAACAAACGCAATTGTGGATCAAAAATAATTTCG
>CAINOM010000337.1 GCA_903851455.1 uncultured Bacteroidota bacterium
ATCCGCGCCCGGTTCATGCCATAAGCCAGCTGGTCATCCAGTTGAGATTCGGGGTAGAGCACACGGGCGTTCTTGTCCACGGCGCCAAAAGGAGTAGACGCCAGCGACCAGGCCTGCGCAGGGAATTTCAGGTCATACGCGCTGCTCGTTCCTTCAAAGTTGTCTATATACACAGAGCCTTCCGGGTCCAGCGCATCTATTTGTTTCGGGTGACCGGGAAGCAACGCTGCTACTTCCACATTACTGTTCAGGAATGAAGGAGCAGTAGTGGCATAAACAGGCAGCTTGTCAAGCGCACGGGTCAGGGCCGGTACCTCCGACTGGTAATTCGCATCAAGGCCCATCACAGTATTCTTGATCGGGTCATCACCATAAGATACCTGCTGGGTAAATGGCCGTTCGTTGAGCCGCATGATCGTACCACCCAGTGTAAGGTTCTTATTCACATAGTAGTCCAGGCGTGCAGCCATAAAGTTCTGCTGCTGGAACCCGAACGTTGCATTGTCCTCATACTGTATGTTGATCGGTACACCTGAGTTAAGGATACCTGTATTTATTATTTTCAGTCGGCCAAGTCCGTAGTCAACGGTATAGTCCTGGTTCTCCACCAGCCTTGTGCCGCCTGCGGTCACCGACACCGATCCCGGCGGTATATTAAAGCCACCTAAGAAAATTTCCGACGACGACGACGATTTATAAGTGCCCCGCATGATATACCTGTCCGTAGACTGTTGCTGCTGGGCTACAGTCTTGGTAGAGTCATACAGCACCTGGAAGATATACTTTCGGGACAGTACGGGATCCGGCGTATTACTTTTCGTAGAGTCGGTCACTGCACCCAGCAGGTCTTTACCAAAGGGCTCCAATACAGGGAATATGATCTTGCCCTGCTGGGTATTGATCGTGATGCCTTCCACAAAGTCAAAGACCCCATCCGGTGATCGTTCTCCTTGCGAGTTCAACCGGTCCAGGTTCAGCAGCGAAAGGAATGGAACACCTTCATCGTGTCCTTCAGGCATATACCTGCGCTCTCCGCCGCCCGGGTCCTGGTACAGGATATTGAATGTGAAGTTGTCTTTCGATACGCCAAAGCCGCCAAGCGCATAGATGTTCTTCATCATCAGCTTCCATACCGGCAGGGTAGGGCGCGATGAGGTGCCCTTCATAAGTTTCAGGAACAGCACTTTTGGGTTGGTAGTGTCCGGCGGAAGGTCCTCTGCGAATTCACCTACCTGGTATACTTTTCCTCTGTAGGTATACCGGTAAGCCACGCCCAGCACATCATCTGAGTTGAGCTGTGTATTCAGCATGATATACCCGAGCTGCGCATTGTACGAAAATTCGGTTGGAGCAAGCTGGCGCGCTGTCGTTCTTTCAAAATCCTGTCCCTGCGTCAGGCCCAGTGCTACCGCGGCATTTGTTGCCGAACGTTGCAGGCGGCCGTCGGGGCTTTGCACCAGTTCAGTATACAGCCTGTTGGCCCTGTTATCTGGCAGCCCGCCGCGTATACCGCTGTTCGGGTTGGCCATTTGCGTCAGGTAAGGGCTGCCCTCGCCAAGGTCCATGAAGCACAGCACATCGCGCACACCATTCACGGCGCCCGTTCTGTTCGTTACCCATATCTCTACTTTGCTGATCGTGATCTGTGAATTAAGCACAGGGAAGTCCGCCAGCGCCTTGTTGTAGTTATCATGGAAGTATTGCGCCAGCAGGAAGTCTTTATTCTCTTCGTAGTTATCTGCTTTTATGGCTATCTGCTGTGCCTGGGCGCCGCCCTGCACGGTCAGGCTCTTACGCTGCGATTTCTGCTGCGAGATAACTGCTGTTACCCAAAGCTTACCAAATTGCAGTTGCGTCTTCAACCCGAACAAAGACTGCACACCGCTGATCAGGTTGCTCTTCAGCGGGAAGCTTACATTGCCCGCTTCTATCTTCTTCAGCATCTCATCTTCCTTGCCGCTATAGTCCAGTTTCTGCACATTCTGGTAGTCGAATGTCGCCTTTGTATTGTTACTGATATTCAGTTTCAGTTTGTCGCCCACCTGTGCCAGCAGGTTGATGTTCATCTGCATGTCAAAGTCGAACACGCCATATTTCTGGGCTCGCTGTGTAAGTGTTGGGTTCTTGATGTCCTGCCAGTTACCGCCAAAGGTGATATCCACATTACCCTGTGGTTTCACCGAGATAGTATTGCTGCCGAATATGCGGTCAAACAAACCCTCTTTGTACATCTGCGGCAGCTCGGGAGTTTTGTTGAACAGCATGAGGGCGTCCAGCCTGCGCTGCCAGTAAGCATCTTCATCCTGCTTGCCCTGGTACTTCATATATTCGTCCAGGGTCAGGTAAGTAGGGTTGCGTAAGTATTCACTGCCTATCTGGTCGTTGAAATAATACCTGTTCGAGTCGGCATCGTACACCACATTATTTTTCTCATTCTTAGGGTCGGCAAGGTCTATGCTCCTGGGGCGGTTGTAGTCAGTTACGGGCTCCCCGGTCTTATCATGCAGCGGGAAGTGCAGTGAGTCGTTGATATCCTTGATGGGAGTGTTTAGCGGTTTCTTTACGGTGGGGGTATCTGCCGGATCATAATAGTCGTAATAGGTACGGAACCCTCGCGCCCCGGCATTCGCTATCACGAATCCCAGTGCAATGATTACAACGAGCTTATATCCAAAATTACTCTTACCCTTCAATGTTCCTTTCCTTTATAGTAAACAAAGGAATAAAATAAGTAGCTTATTTTATTCCTTTGCGGACTTTGTTTTTACTAAAAACTATTCAATCTCACTTCCCTAAAAACTACTGCAATCTAACACCTGCCTCTGCTTTTAAGAGGATCGGAGCTTGCTCCAAACTCGGGAGTTTGACCTCTCGTGGAACACGTAACTCACTCCACCTCACCCTCTCCCTGGGAGAGGGCCGGGGAGAGGCTTTTACAATGCCCTAAGCGCCTGCTTGATAAGTTCCTCCACGGTTAATGAAGACGCATTATCTATTTTCTTTATAGCGCTTTCGGCCACACCACGATTTATTCCAAGATTTACCAATGCTATTAACGCATCTTCCTGCATTGTATTGTGCACTACGGGCGCGGAACCGGATGTATTTTTTGGTTTCTGCAGCTTGCCCTTTAGTTCTAATATGATACGCTGTGCAGTCTTCCCGCCTATGCCTTTCACCCGTTCCAGTGTTTTGTTGTCCTCGCCCGATACAGCCCGCTCCAGTTCACCCGTATTAAGAGATGATAATATGATGCGCGCCGTTGCTGCCCCGACCCCGCTTATGTTCAGCAATTGCCGGAATGTAGCACGCTCTTCCTCGTCTGCAAAACCATACAGTACCCAGGCATCTTCCCGCACCTGCAGATGGGTGTAGAGGCGGCATTTTATCATCGGCTGTATCACCGCATAGGTCTGCAGCGTTATCTGCAGCTCATACCCCACGCCATGCACATCCATATTCAGCACCGACGGCGACTTATACGTTAGGTTTCCCTCTAAGTAAGCAAACATTTAAGTGATGTTTTTATATCGTATGTGCAATAAAAAAGGTATGATCGCTCATACCGCCGGAAAGATACAAAAATATCGGGAGTTTGGGCCGAAAATGAAGATAACAGGAGCTATTCCTTGATAAACTTTTTCACCTCAGTTCCATTGATTCTTACAAAATAAATTCCTGCCGGCCATGCCGATATATCCAGTTGGACTTTCTCCGTATCGCATTCACGCGCATATATCAATTGACCTAAAAGATTAATAATGGTGATATTGGTGATTTCTTGAGGAGACGATATTGCGACTACAGTTGTGGCAGGATTTGGAAATAGCCGAATACTATTTGGAGACGAACTTACATTAGAAATTTCCAGTGGC
>CAINOM010000338.1 GCA_903851455.1 uncultured Bacteroidota bacterium
AAGTATACCTGCTTCGAAACGTGTATATTTCGCAGCTTTATCAAAGTTGCGCTCTACGCCATGAAAAAAGCTGTAGTGTGGCTGATGTGTTGGCTTGGCATTTACTGTTTCCACCTTGTTCTGAATTTTAGTGTGAGATAATTAATATGATTATTTATTTTCTTTTTCAAGTTTACCGATCTTGCGGTCAAGCATGATGAGGTACGCAAAAATCCCCGCAAAGATAGTAGCTAATACCACAACCACAACGTAAATTTTACCGTTCGACCGCATCGTATCGGCCATTTCGGTTTCCGCGCTTGCGCTTGCGGCAGTTATTAGCAATAAAAATATGGTTGTGAGTGCCTGCTTACCCATTGGTCTGTTTTTTTTCAAGTTCAAATTGAAGCGTGTTTTCGCCCTTGTACCGTACCAGCGCCAGCCTTGTCTTCAGCGTTGCGATCCACCAGCCCAGCATGATCCAACCGGCCACGGCAGGGTAGAATACCTTGCGCATATCACTGTCCAGGTCATACTTGGCAAAGGCTGGATTGCCGCCATTACCGGGGTGCAATGAGTCTACCATGCGGGGCAGCACGAAAATGAGCGGCACCATCATGGCAAAGGCAAAAACGTTGTAGACTGCGCTTATTTTGGCTTTCTTTTCATCGTCCTTAAGGCCGCTGCGCAGTATGGTGTAGGCAAAGTAGATCAGCATGCTCATAGCAGTGCCCAGTTGTTTCGGGTCGTTGCTCCAGGCCGCGCCCCAGGTATATTGTGCCCACTCCATGCCGGTAAGCATACCCAGTATGCTGAAGAAAATGCCCGTATTCGTAAACTGCACAGCATAAATATCGTCCTGCAGATTGCCGGTACGCAGGTACTTAATAGAATAGTAGAATGCCGCCCCAAATAGCACGATCATCGTAAACCACATAGGCACATGGAAGTAAAGATTGCGAATGGTTTCGTTGAGTATGTCCAGCCGCGGCACAGGCAAAAGGAAGCCGGCCACAACCACATACATGCAAAGGATAATGCAGATTATTTTCCACCCCCAGCTGCGCATCTCAGTATTGAAAATTTTGGCAAAAGTAATTGTTTAATGTGCAACAATGAAATGATTGTTGTCATTGGGCAGAGGCTTGCGTATGTTCTTATTAGGAATATTACAGCTTTATTGCAAAATGACTAAGTCTTTTATATATAGCCTATCCCCTCAACTTATAAACCTGCACCGTCCACGAGTCGCCATTGGCGTTGGTTACTTTGGTCCGGTCCTGCAGCGCCATGATCTCGTCCATTTGCATCCATAGTCCAGTTTCTTCCTTCCCATGCTTATCTACCATACTAATGATGAAGATGCCGCCGGGTGCAAGGTTTTTGAATAGCGCACGCACAGCATCCTGCGGACTGCGCAAGTAGTATAGGCTCTCGTTATAAATGATGACATCAAACAGGCCCGTTATTTCCAGCTTATTCAGATCGCCGGTAGCAAAGCTGGCTTTCCCATTTTTGATCTGCTGTGCATTTTGTATGGCCACCTCGCTAAAGTCTATTCCCAGGTAGGCAGCGTAATCACCAGTGCCAAATTTCTCAAGCAGCACACCCTCACCGCAGCCGAGGTCCAGCACACGTGCATTGGGGCAGAACGTCTTTGCCAGCCCCACGATGATACTATACCTGCCAAGTTCCGCTATACCCCGGAGCCCGTCCCATTTCTTGCCTTCATATTGAAGTTCGAAGCGGTATTTCTGAGAGGTTTTACGTTTGATGAATTTTAATAGACTCACGAAGGTTGTTTTAACTTTCTAAAATTAATATCTAATTTAACAATCCCGTTTAAAAGATTAGATAGGCGAGTAGTAAACCCGATGTTACTTTGAATATCACGAGATTTCCATCCATAATGCCGGATGAGGTACCGGGCAAGTACCTGGACGTAAATATGCAGGGCTCGTACCATATGCGTACGGTACTGTTAGACAATAAGAATGCCGCCGCGCAAAAGTCGCAGAACTGGCCGGCTACAGCGCTGGTGAGGTCGTGATCACGAGGAATACCACGGAATTGCTACGGTGCGAGTAGGAAGCAGGTTGGACGGTTATATTTTTTTTAGATATTGTGGAAGAGTGTCGTAATTTCAGTGAGCGTGGTTGTGACTTTTTGTAGACTAAAATTCTTAGTGATGAAAAATTTACTGATACTGGCTATGATTTGCTCTTTTAATTGTTTGGGACAATTAGAAACAAAAGAAGATTTCGTAAACCAAGTATTTGGTACTGTTTATCAAGCAAAGAAATTTTATTACTTGTACGATAAAGCAG
>CAINOM010000339.1 GCA_903851455.1 uncultured Bacteroidota bacterium
AGATGGTCATATAACGCAACCATTTTTGGCAAGTATTCCAGGGCTTTTGAATAATCGTCTCCCTTCTGGTATACCATGCACATATTTTCGTAGACTCTGGCAAGGCCAATTGTATCTGCCGCATCTTCCGCGATCTTGAGCATTCTATAATTATAATCTATTGCCGATGGAAAATCTTCCTGCGCCATGTAAGCATAAAATATATTTCCGTAAGATTGGAATATCCTTTTATATATACCTAGTTTTTTCCATACTTCAGATGCCGCAATGTGCCATTTTAGCGCTTCCGGATAATTTTGTTCAATAAAATAGGCACAGCCCAGACAGCCGTAAGACCTTATTATTCCATAGTTCCAGTTCAGGTGCACAGCCAGCTCATTGGCCATCCGGGCATATTTCATGATCTCCGGTGACCCTAATGAATTATACCCGTTAGCCAACTCGCAGAGCAGCGTGACTTTGTTGGTGTCTTCCTTTTGTTTAGGTAGTTCCTTTAGCAGGGAGTCTATTCTTGCCTGGCCATGCAATTGGGCATACAGGTCTCCGCAATTAGCTACAAAGAGCAATAACAAAAAGCATCGGTAAATCCATTTCATCTTTAACGCATTTTACATTTACGCGAACTGTTTGATCACGCAAATCGGTGTTCAGCCCCGGTTCCGGTATTTTTTGCCAACATATTCAGCCGTTGAAGCACTGTTGAATATCTACAGCCGTACAATGTATAACATATTTACTATTTCAGGAATTACGCCGGGAATCTAAATTACCCCTGCTATCCTGTAAAATTGGGTTAAAAGCCAGCGGCCGCGGCTGATATTTCCGTTTTATCGGTAACTTACAGACCTCATAATGAACAAAAAAATGAAATTCCGGTTATTGGTAGGTGTGCTGGTTTGTCTCACCCTTAATATCCCAGCGTTTGCCTCGAAAATTTTCATCCCGATGGATGCCGAAAGTCAGGCCAACCACCTGAAAGCCTATGGGGTGGCGTATGCCACGCTCAAACTGGGCATAGGGATAGACTGGCTGCTGAATTACAAAGGTGGAAGTTTCGGGATGGATCAATCAGATGCGGTGGAGCGTATGTGTAAGTTGCGAGGTGTGTCTTATGAAGTGATGAGCGACGCTCAATATAATGGCATACTCAACGCCATAAACGATCCTGACTTCAACGGCGACATTATAAAACTGGAGAAACCACCTAGGGTCGCTGTATACACGCCTCCCGGAAAGGAGCCGTGGGACGATGCTGTAACGCTGGTGCTTACTTATGCCGAAATACCATTCGATAAGGTTTATGACGATGAGGTACTTGCCGATGGCCTTGCCAAGTACGACTGGCTGCACCTGCACCATGAGGACTTTACCGGGCAATATGGCAAGTTCTACGCCCAGTTTCATAACGCGGCCTGGTACCAGAAAGACCAGAAAGATGCCGAAGCCCTTGCTGCAAAGCATGGCTACAAAAAGGTGTCACAGTTAAAGCTGGATGTTGCTAAAAAGATACGTGATTTCGTTGCCGGGGGAGGGTATATGTTCGCCATGTGCTCCGCTACCGACTCTTACGATATTGCGCTGGCGGCAGAAGGGGTAGACATCTGCTCTGAAATGTACGATGGCGACCCGCAGGACCCGCATGCTCAGCAAAAGCTGGACTTTTCGAAATGCCTCGCTTTCAAAGATTTTTCACTGGTAACAGATCCGCTGCATTATGAATACTCCAACATAGACAATACCGAGCCACGTCTTGCGGTAGTTCAGAAAAATGTGGACTATTTCACATTGTTCACCTTCTCGGCTAAGTTCGATCCAATCCCGGCCATGCTTTGCCAGAACCATACAACAACCATAAAGGGATTCATGGGGCAAACAACATCTTTCCGTAAAGAGGTACTGAAGTCCAGCGTATTAGTCATGGGCGATTATAAGCCGGTAAATGAAGCCCGCTACATTCATGGTGAATATGGGAAGGGCACCTGGACCTTTTACGGCGG
>CAINOM010000340.1 GCA_903851455.1 uncultured Bacteroidota bacterium
CGAAAGGAATTACGATAAAAGTGTACGAAGTCTATATTCTGCCGATACTCCCGAGTATTACTTACAACTTCGAATTCTGATAGACAACGGAAGGTACAGCCTTGCGGCGCTCGGCGCCAATTTTGCGCCACGCGATCGTCATCTCACTGAATAACGATATTGCGTCGCCTCCACCAAGATCAACGAATTTGTCAACACCCAGATTTATGGAAAGTATTTTGACGATCTCTTTGGCCTTCTTGCTCTCCCCTACCATAATCAATTGCACATCTTCATGACCAAACAAACTGGCCAGTATTTTCTCATAGCCCCGGGTAGTAAATACTTTAACAATGTGAGTGGCACCTGTGATCGCTTTGATCGCGCAAACGGTAGATACCTGTTCTTCGCTGCCAGCGTAAATATTGGCCGAAGCGTCGATTATTACTTTGCTCCGCACATCGCCAAGCCAATAAGATACTTCGCGTACCTGCTTAGATGGAGCCGCAATAATGATAAGGTCGCTTAAACTTGCAGCGTCTTCAATACTGCATATATGCAGATTAGGATACCCTTTCAGCTCCGAACTTATCCCTGCGGTATCACTATCAAGCCATGCCATCAGAAAGACATGCCCCGCATGTAAATAACGTTTTGCAAAAGACTCAGCAAGTTCGCCGGTACCAATCAAAGCAATCTTCATTGAAACAAATGTTCTATATCCCATGACTATCGTTTTTAAAACAAACAATGGATCAAATACGCGACCTTGATTTCATGGTAAAGAGTGGTGGGGCACCGGCACAGAAAACCGATGCGAAACAAATTTAACATTTATGCTGTTCCGTACGATGAGAATTGGGGCGAAGGCAACGAATGTAGTGGTGTAGAAATAGGGAGTGGTCCCACCGAAGAAAATCGGGAAAACCCGCGACCATACGCTGAATCCGGCGGCCCATGCACAGATTTTTACTTAAGATTTTGATGCTCAAAAAATTGTGTCTGCAATTTTCCTGTCATTTAATTACAGTAAATAAAAATATTTTGGCAAATCAAAAAGTTAAGTATTTTTAAGAAATGCACCGGGGTATTGGAATTTACTTGTGGGTCTCCGGTTATGATTTCAGCATTAGCAAAGTTTATTCACACTAATTTTTCTCACGAAAAAGAAAACTTTAGAACTTGAAACCGACTGACATTAAAGACCCGGAGTATTTTCACAAAGTTGTAGACTGCCAGTATGCATGTCCCGCACATACACCTGTGCCTGAATACATAAGGCTTATAGCGCAGGAGAAATATTCTGAAGCGTATATGGTCAACTGGGAATCAAATGTGTTCCCCGGTATCCTGGGCCGCACCTGCGATCGCCCATGTGAGCCTGCGTGCCGCAGGGGGCGTGTAGAGGAAGAACCGGTGGCCATCTGCCGCCTCAAGCGTGTAGCTGCAGACAATAAAGGAGATGTAAAACAATTCATGCCCAAGGGGCCGTTCGCGCCTAATGGTAAGAAGATCGCCCTGGTCGGCGGCGGACCGGCCTCGCTCACCGTTGCCCGCGACCTTGCGCCGCTTGGCTATGAAATACATTTGTATGACGAACAGAAATCAGGCGGTGGCTTTATGCGTAGCCAGATACCATCTTTCCGTCTGCCTGAATCGGTGCTTGACGAGGAAGTGAATTACATACTTGATCTCGGCATACACCGTCATTTCAATCATTACGTACACAGCCTGAAGGAACTGCTGGCGATGGACTATGACGCCGTGTTTGTGGGATCGGGCGCGCCTAAGGGCCGCGACCTGCCTGATATGGCCGGAAGAAAAGAAGGTGCGGCTAACATACATATTGGTATCAACTGGCTCGCCAACGTAGCCTTTGAGCATACCGCCAAAATCGGTAAGAAAGTAATCGTTCTTGGCGGCGGCAATACAGCGATGGACTGCTGCCGTACCGCGCGCAGGCTGGGCGGCGAAGAGGTAAAGGTTATTGTGCGCAGCCCTTTTGCAGAGATGAAAGCCTCTCCGTGGGAAAAAGAAGATGCCATACATGAGGATATACCGATCATCGACAACCATGTGCCAAAATCGTTCGTTATTGAGAATGGTAAACTAAAGGGCATGACCTTTGAAAAAGTGCATGCCGTATATGACGATAAGGGAAAAAGAAAGCTAGAGCCAACAGGCGATGCGGATGTATTTTTCGAAGCAGATGATGTGCTCGTTGCCATTGGCCAGGAAAACAGCTTCCCCTGGATAGAGCGTGACTTAGGTATCGATTTCGATAAATGGAATATGCCGGTAGTTGACCCGGTTACGTTTGTATCAACCAATAAAAAAGTATTCTTTGGCGGCGATGCAGCATTCGGACCAAAGAATGTGATCACTGCGGTGGCCCATGGTCACCAGGCAGCTGTATCCATCCACATGGGCTGTATGGGCGAAGATATGACGCAACGTCCTTCGCCGCATGTGAACCTTATCAGCCAGAAAATGGGCATACATGAATGGAGCTACGACAGCGAAGTGGTTACCGATCTGCGCTATGCCGTGCCCCATGCCGATAAAGCGCTGACACTGACCAACCGCAAAAAAGAAGTGGAGCTGGGTTTCGATCTGCCCACCGGCTTTAAAGAAGCCGAGCGTTGCCTCAACTGCGACATACAGACTGTGTTTACAGAAAGCAAATGTATTGAGTGTGATGCCTGTATGGATATTTGTCCCACATCGTGTATCACCTTTACCGTAAATGAAGATGAGACCGATCTTCGCGCTCATCTCAAAGTACAGGCATCTAATCTAACCCAGGATCTCTACGTTTCCACTACCCTGCCCACTACAAGGGTAATGGTGAAAGACGAAGATGTATGCCTGCATTGCGGTTTATGCGCAGAGCGCTGCCCCACCTCAGCCTGGGATATGCAGAAGTTTTTATACAAGGTCACAAAGGCCGAACACGCCTGTCACCACTGACGATACCATTAACACTGATTGCAGAGCGGGGCTACTCCCCGCTCTTTTTTTATCCTGTTTTCCCGGCAATACACGCGAACACTATTTCCGGAACCATCGCCTGCATTGGCACAAAAAAAGCGGGTAGCATGGCCACCCGCTTCAATCATTATAAAACGTCTGTTACTGCTCTATTACAAAATGGAACACGATATTATCGTGCCCTGATCTCAGGTTAAGCATATACATACCGTTCGCAAGCGTACTACCTGTTTGTATGCTTTCATTGATCCTGCCCTCCCTTGCTATGACTTTATTTTTATACACCACCTGCCCAAGCATATCTGTAACCTCGAGTGTTACTTCTTGATCCTGTGCGCTACCCAGCGATCCTTTTATTGTAAAGCTGCCGGTATTGGGGTTTGGTGTCAGCCTCAGGTCAGCGCCAGACTGCATAATGCTTATGCCCAGGGCCAGCGTATCATAAATAGTTATTGATACCTCCCTGGTAGCGGAGCCGCATACACTGTATCCGGTGACGAGGCAAGTAACCGAGTCCAGATTTACGAAGCTACTGCTGGTGTAAGTATTGGTTGTTGCTCCGGTTATTGGGTTGCCATTAAGCTCCCATTGGTAAGTCAGGTTGAGCCCGCTAAATGTAGCGGCGGTAACCAGCGTCACTGTTTCTCCTGCTACGACCCGGTTACCGGGAGTTGCGGTAATACTTAATAACGGCACGGTAATGGCCGGTACATTCATACTTATATTGTTGTCGCTGTGCACAGAGTCAAGCAGGCTGCAGCTAAGGTTGCTTTGCATCCAGCAGATAACATTGTCTCCGCCTACAGGCAGGAACGTATAAGTAGCTCCGCCACCTTCAAACACACCATTCTTTATCCATGAATAAACAGGGCTTGTACCACCGTTTATCGGTGAAGGCGTTATGGTAACGGGTACACCCGGACAAACAGAATCTCCCGGGCTTACCGACAGGCTCACGGAAGGCGTAAGGCCCGTAGTCGTAGTCATTATCTGCAGTGCCACCGCAGTATCAGGGAATACACAGGCAGCATCGCTTGTCAACTTAACAACTACCGCATCGCCATTGTTCGGGGTATAAGTGTAGGTGTCGCCGGTACCTACACTTACGCCGTTCACATACCAGTTATACAGCGGAGAAGGGCCGCCATCTGTAGGTATGGCAGTGAATGTAGCCGGGGAACCCACGCATACGATCGTAGAAGGAGCAGTGTTGATACTAACGGTTGGTGGCACAGGGAAGGTAACGGTAACCGTTGCACTGCCACTCATGGCATTGGTACATCCGGAAGTAGCGCTCGTGGCCAGTACGTTATAAACGCCGGTCACAGAATACACACCGAAGTCAATAGGCAAACCGTTGCCGGTATCGGTTGCAACAACCGAAGCGCCAAGGAAAAGCTGGTAAATAACCCCTGTGTCAGCACCATCAAGGCCTATGTGCACACCAGCACTGCCAAAACAATAGCTGCCGCCGCCGGTCATATAAAAATCAGCAGGAAGACCGTTTACAGTCACAGGTGTTGTTACTATACAACCCGGGCTAAGCTCATAACTAATGACTGCAGCCCCCGAAGCGATGGCCGTGATCATACCTACCGAATTTATGGTTGCAACACTTGGTGTACTGCTGATCCATGTTCCGCCTCCTGGCAGATCTGTTGCTGTTTCCGTCGCTCCTGTGCACAATTGGCTACCAGCAGATATAGCACCCAATGGTGTTACCGTCATTGTTTTAGTTACGAGGCAACCGGGCGCCACCACGTATGAAATATTAACAGTACCCACCGTAACTCCGCTAACAGCACCTGTCGCGAAGACACCAGCAACAGGTACTACCGTAGCAATGGTCACGTTACTGCTGCTCCATGCCCCACCCGATACGGAGTCGGTAAGGAATACAGTATTTGCCTGGCACAATACGCCGAGGCCCATAATAGCTTTAGGGAATGGATGAACAGTAACAGTAGTGGTGGTGGTAGCGGTTGCGCAACTATTGGTGAGCGAATAAGTAATTACCGC
>CAINOM010000341.1 GCA_903851455.1 uncultured Bacteroidota bacterium
TTACACCAACGCCTTCTTATGCTACACCGACCGGGCAATTTACGATCGGCCAGGATTATACAACTCTTGGTACCAGCGGATTTAACGGAGATATCGACGATATGGCGATCTACAGCCGCTTTGTTACCGGTGCAGATTCTGCGGCAATCGCTCATTTTAGCCCCGATATTTCCGCCTTCAATCTTGGTATTTCCGGCTCTGATACGGGCATCTGCGGCAACTCTATAGTGCTGACACCTTCTCCCTATTTCGATACAAGTATCTATCATTATTCCTGGAACAACGGTGATACAACTATTGCTATCACAGCAAGTGTTACGCCTACACCGGGCAACTACTATACGCTGACTCTGTCTAAGCCTTATGGCTGCATCCTGGCAGCAAGCGCCCACATACACCAGATAAAAGTAGTGGTGGACCTGGGACCAAGGACCCATACTTTTTGCCAGGGTTCAACCGCAGAGTTGTATGCCAATCCAACCACGGGTGAGACCGTATTCTGGAATACCGGTGAAACTACCGATTCAATATCCGTAAGCACCAATGGCACTTACTGGGTGACGGTGGATAGTACAGGAGGATGTACCGGTAGTGACACTATAACAGCGACGATCGCATTGCCGGTGCTTGTGAATATAGGCCCGGACACGGCGTCCTGCGATGGAACACCGATCACACTGCATTCAACGTATACTTATCCAGCGGGGACCGTTTACCAGTGGGGAGGTTTCCCTGCGCTTGGAGGTATTACGTCGGCGGCAACCTATACCACAGCTACTTCAGGAATGTTCTGGCTTACAGTAACCGAAGGCGCCTGCTTTGGCTCCGATACGGCATTAGTGAGTGTGGTGTATGACTCGCTTACTTTAACCACTCCGGACACAGCCATATGTAAGGGCGCGTCTGTGCAGATAAGGGCTCGTGGCAATCCCGCTGCTACAAACGCATGGTCGCCTACCACAGGCCTGGCATCAGCATTTAGTGTTAACCCGCTTATTACACCCGATACTTCTTCGTGGTACGTAGTAACTGCTACTATGGGAAATTGCCATATTAAGGACTCCCTATACATCAATGTTGAGCCGATACCGCAGGTGTACATTGGTGGTAACAAGAACGTATGCCGCGGCGATACACTGCATATAACGGCAATAGTCACGCCCACCTGGTATACTCATTACATTTATAACTGGACGCCGGGGATCAACCTGGACCATTCGGTAACAACGGTAACGGACTCCGCATTAGGTACGGTGATCTTTACGTCGGGAGATTCTACCGATCTTATCCTGACGGTCACGACACTTGATGGTTGCATTGGGGTTGACTCTGCGGAACTGATGGTACACACACCTCAGCCTACCTTGCTGAAAGATACTTTTATGTGCCCTGGCGATTCACTGCTACTGGATCCATTCCCGCAAAACGGGACGAGTTATACATGGCATCCCGGCAGGTACCTGAGCGACTCTACAGCAGTGCAGCCAGTTGCCAAACCAATAACCTCGCAGGAATACTGGATACAGAGCACAGACAGATACGGTTGTCACGATACCATGGCCGAGAACATCAGGGTATTCCCTAATGCAGTGATCTACCTGGGCGATTCGGTGACATTGTATCCGGGAGAGACATTCCAGATTTCACCGCAGACCAACTGTGTGGCTTTCTCATGGAGTCCTCCGCTGGGCCTGAGCGATACCTCTGTTGCCAACCCGATAGCATCGCCCGCTGTGAGCACTAAGTTCATTGTAAAGGCGACCACGGAGTGGGGTTGCAAGGTTACGGACTCTATCAACTTCCATGTTGATCCTTCGGCGCTGGTAGCGCTGCCAAATGCGTTTACTCCGGGCAACGGCATAAATAATTATTTCACCATCCTCACAAGAGGTATTGTTCAGCTTCACTATTTCCGCATCTTCAACAGGTGGGGGAACAAAGTGTTTGAGACAAACAATATCAGCAGTGGCTGGGATGGCACATTCAATGGAAAGCCTCAACCTTTTGATGTATACGTTTATGATGTGGAAGCCGTGACCAACGAGGGCACGATATTCCACAACACCGGAAATGTAACATTGATCCGTTAGCCTTTTGGAAGTACCATGAACAATTACCTCGTAACCCATGAAAGGCTTTTTATATTTACTGCTGTCTGTTTTTCTGTCTTTTGAGGCCGGGGCGCAAACGTTTTCGCCACCGGTTGGGATAGCTACGCTGACAGGGGGAGTATATAATCTTACACCTGCCGGTACATGCGGAGGCGGCCACCGGGGCGCAGTATGGTGTACTACTACCGTTGATTTTACCAATAGCTTTACGCTCACTTACCAGGCCAGCTTCGACCAGGCCGTGGCGCCGGGTGCTGATGGTATTTGCGTGTCCTTTGGACAGAACTACACACCCACATCGATCAATGAAACGGATGCCTACCTGGGTTATTACAACGTAATAGGCGGTCCTGCGAATCCAGACTTTAATAATTCGTTCGGCATTGAGTTCGATAATTTCGATAATAGTTATAATCCGTATTTTGATGATATGCCGGGCATAGACCACACGGCGATATGCCTGAATGCGGTACCTACAACACCATTGGCTGGCCCGGTCTCTATTTCGCCATCGGTTACAAATGTTAAAGACGCCGCTTTTCATGATTACAAGGTTACCTGGTGCCCGCTCACGCATACGTTGCAGGTATTTTATAATGATACCCTGAGGCTTTCAAGTGTTTATGACTATACAACAGTATTCACAACACCGACGGCAGTTCACTGGGGATTTTCGGGAGGGACAGGGTCGGCGTGTTCCAACCAGTTGATAAAAAATATTTCACTCGTGACCGGCACATGTAGCCCGTCAGGCCCTTGCCTTACCAACGCCCTTATTATCAATACCGGCTACGACCCGATCACAAATACCGCGATAGCGGGTGGTGCGAACGGCGCGCCTGCTGTCGTTGACCCTCATTGGAAACTCACTGCAGTATCTCCCGGTGTGGCTGCCGCTATTGCGGCTACTCCCATTGCCGGCCTGGTAGAAGTGGTACCAACGGGAAATGCCGACGTTATAACTCCGGTAGGAGCGTGGGCTATAAACCCTGTAGCTAATCCCGGCGGATGGATCAGTTGCCTTAACTCGAATACTTACTACACTGCCGGCACCGGCACTATTCCGTACAATATGAA
>CAINOM010000342.1 GCA_903851455.1 uncultured Bacteroidota bacterium
AAATTATTGTATGATATTCATCATGTCTGCAAGAGGACGCACTTTGGAATTTGGGTTTTACCTTTTTGGAATTTCCTAGGTGCTTTTCAGTGAAGGATCTTCTGCTTTTGTCGAGCGCTTGGCAGGGTACCACGATGCGATCAGGCCTACAACCATAATGGTACTAATCACCAGCAATGTATCGCCGAGCTGTATCTGCACAGGGAAGGCAGGCACCAGGAAGTCACCCTGTAGCTTTATAATGCCGAACTTCTGTTGTACCAGGCAAATACCAACGCCCAGCGCCAGGCCGCTGAGGCCACCCATCAACGACCATAGTGTGCCTTCCAGCAGGAATATGGTTCTGATCGTAGCCGGCTGTGCTCCCATAGCCTTGAGTATTGCTATGTCTTTTCTTTTTTCTATTACCAGCATGGCCAGTGCCCCGATCATGTTAAACTCGGCAATAAAAAGCACCAGCACCAATATGGCATACACCGCCCACTTTTCGGCACTCATTACTGAGTACATGGTCCTGTTTTGTTCATAGCGGCTTTCTACCCGATAGTCCTTGCCAAATAATTGTTTCAGTTGCTGCTGCAAAACGTTTACTGCGCCTGGGTCAGCGCTTATTTCTATCGAGGAAACTCTTCCCTCCTGGCGGAAAAGTTTCTGAACCAACGGCAATGGTGCCAATACATACTTGGTATCAAACTCATTCTCTATCTTGAAGACACCTGCGGGGTGCAGTGATAGTTCCTGGTAGGCAGATGCCGGGTCTGCTTCAGGATTTGTGGCTGTGGGGTTCAGATAGTAGAGCTGTATTTTGCTGTAGATGTAGTTGATGTCTACCCCCAACTCGTTAATGATGTGTGCACCCACTATAGCTGTATACGGATGTCCTGTGGAAACAGAGTCTTCGCCGTGAATGATGAACCGCTTTACATCGTTTACCGCAAAGTAGTTATTGTCAATCCCCTTCAGCACGATCACTTTCTGTTCCTTGTTGTTTTCGTCTATAGCCAGCGCATTGTCTTCTATGGCGGTGCTTACTGCTTTTACGCCGTTGAGCAGTCGTATAGCGTTGAGCCTCGCTGAGTCGGCCCCGAAGAATTTGCCGCGGGCAACAGTGATCCTGATCTCGGGGTAGAAAGCCTTATAAAGATCTTTCACCACAAACTCCAGTCCATTGAACACTGAGAAGATAATGATCATAGCTGCGCTGCTCACGGCTATGGCCACCATACTTATCCGAGACAATATAGGCACGGCATTGGCAGAGCGCTTACCGCGCAGGTACCTTATCGCCAGTTGCCATATCAGTGTGCGGTCCATTAATTACTGCTGCGGAGGTGCGTTGAACTTTTCGTCGTCCTTCTTTATTTGCTTAAACAGCTCATCCATTTTGAATATATGGTCCAGTGTATCGTCTGAGAAAAATTGGAGTTCGGGCACCCTGCGAAGCTGATCCTTTACACGCTGGCCCAGCAGTTTGCGCCACTCCCAGCTGCGTTCCTTGATTTTATGCAGCAATGCAGGGACGTCCTTTATCTGAAAAAAGCTTAAATAAACCCGGGCTTCCAGCAGGTCGGGGGTGATCATTACCTTGGTAATAGATACCATACCGCCTTCTACTATGTTCATTCCCTCACGCTGAAAAATGTCGCTCAGCTCTTCCATCACCAGCTTGCCTACCTGTTTCTGCCTTTTATTTTCTTCCATTATGCCTGATATTAGCCGATAAAGTTATGAATTATTATTGCCCCGCCATCGAATTGTTAGGCATGGTCTCTGAAGCATCCAATGTTGATGCAGGAAATAGCTTACTTCGGGTATTATTTATTAATTTAGTACCTCATACTTCAATATGAAAAAACTAACTCTGGCTTTCTGCTGCATTACAGCAATTCTTTTCGCAGGCTGCAGCGGCTGCAAAGAAGTATCCCCGGTCATCCGTTTCGGAAGCGAGAAGGTGACTGATACCACCTATCTGATAAACCCTGTACCCGCGGCACAACCACACAATGTATTGGTAGAGGAATTTACCGGCGAAAGCTGTTCCAATTGTCCGGCAGGGCGGGCAATTCTTGATAAGGCAATATCGTCAAATCCTGCCGGAAGTATCAATGTGATCTCCCTGTATCAGAATATCGAAGGGGAATGCCGGCCGCCCGACACGGCTAATTATGACCTAAGGACTGACGATGCGAGCACAATTGCAAACAGCATCATTTATAATAATATTGAAGACGTGAATTTTGGAGCATTGCCCGGTGCGGGCATTGACCGGGTGCCACTATCTGCCGGCACCGGCGCCTGGTTGAGTAAAACCGACTGGGCTGGCCAGATAAGCAGCAGGCTGGCATCGCCGGACTCAATAAATTTGAGCGTTTACAGCACATGCAAGAATGGCATCGCTACGATAACAGTAGGCATCACTTACACGCAGGCCATGTCAACCCTGCAAAATCTCTCCATAGCCGTTGTGGAAGACAGTATTATTGACTTCCAGGAAGTGTCTTTTGGTGCTGTTGATCATTTTTATGTATTTAATGATGTTTTAGTAGGCATGGTAACTCCTGCGGGAACTGGTGATCCGATCCTGAGTACTATGGCTGTAAAAGAAGCCGGCCGGTTTGTGCAGCGCGTATATTCGTATACTATTCCAGTTTCTCATAAAAAAGGCCTTGTTAACCCTTCGCACTGCAGGGTAGTTGCCTTTGTACACAGGCCGCAGAGCGCAAGTCCGGATTTTCAGATATATCAATCGCAGCAGACTAAGCTGATGGGCCCGTAGGTGGCTGGTTGGTGAGCACTTGTCGGTACGATAAATAGTGGTATTTTGAATATCGTTGCTTTACCATTATTTACTAATTTCGTAGCTCATTTTATAACATGAAAAAATCATTTATTGCCATCTGCTGCCTGGCGGCATTTCTTTTCCAGGGATGCAAAGAGGTTCCTCCTGTCATCAACTTCGGGAGCCAGAAAGTAACGGATACCACCTATGTGGTAAGCCCGGTGCCTGCAGCGCAAGCGCACAATGTGCTTGTGGAGGAATTTACCGGTGAGAGCTGTTCCAATTGCCCTGCCGCGCATGATGTGCTGGACGCTGCTGCAGCTGCTAATGCCGGCCGCGTGAATGTGATTTCCTTGTACCAGAATCTACCCGCACCAATTGATCTGCCACCGGGTGGTGCCCACTATGATTTTAGGAGTGATGCAGCAAAAACTTTATCGGGCAGTACTATTTATACCACCAATGCTGATGCCAATATTGGTTCGCTGCCGGGGGGCGGAGTAGATCGCGTGCCGGCTACTAGCGGAACAACTACCTGGCTGGGTTCGGCGACATGGACGGGGCTTATCACGAGCCGTTTGTCTGTTGCTGACTCATTAAACCTGGAGGTGTCCAGCACAGTCACCGCTGGCGTTGCAACTATAATTGCGAAAATTACCTACACCCAGTCTGTATCAACGCTTCAGAACTTGTCTATAGCAGTAGTAGAGGA
>CAINOM010000343.1 GCA_903851455.1 uncultured Bacteroidota bacterium
CAGCAAACGCTCTACCAGATGAGCTAATTCCCCGTGATGTACCACCGTCTGGCCGGCTACCTTTTTCCCGAATACTTTCGGGACAGCAAACGCTCTACCCCCGATAGCTATCGGGAAGCTAATTCCCCATTGGCGGAGCGCAAATATAGCTATTTCCTTAAAATTCCGTAACTTTCGTTAAAACCCTCGGGTTATGAAGGAAAACATGTGGCAGCAGATACTTGCTTACTTATATATAAAGAAACGGGATCCTGATTCGCCAAAGAATATAGACCTCACTTTTATGCATGGCATGAACCGCATATCGATCTTCATGTTTCTTATAGCGGTGATTGTCATGGTGGTTCGCTTAATCAGACACTAGTGTTATTATCTCTTTTGCGGCCAGCGATGATGCGTGGCTGTCTCCCAGTTTGTGCCACAACGTTTCGTAGTCCTTCTTTAGTTCCTTTTTATATGCTTCATCCTCCAGCAGCCGGGCGAGGGCAGTTTTGAGGTTGGCCTCGGTGAGCTCGCTTTGTATGAGCTCGGTTACCACTGGTTTATCCATGATCAGGTTTACCAACGATATGTATTTTACACTCACCAGCTTTGTTGCCAGCCAGAAGGAGATCGCATTGCCTTTGTAGCAAACCACCTGAGGCACTCCGAATAAGGCCGTCTCCAGGGTGGCAGTACCGCTGGTGATGAGGCCTGCGCGTGCCTGCTTGAGTATGTTGTAGGTCTGGTCCTTTACCAGCTTCACGGGTGCATCGCCTATTATTTCTTTATAGAGACTGTCTGGCTGGGCGGATGCCTGGGCTACCACAAAGCAGTAGTCGGGGAAGTGCTTGACCATTTTCAGCATAATGGGCAGCTTCACCTTTATCTCCTGTGCACGGCTGCCGGGCAACACAGCTATGATCGGCTTATCTGAAATAGGTACTACCGGCACATTGTTCTTTTCATTGCTGATCACCTCGATGAGCGGGTGGCCTACATAGGTAACCTTGTAATCCCATTTCTTATAAAAGTCTACCTCGAAGGGCAGTATCACCAGCATCTTGTCTACATCGCGCTTTATCTTCTCTACCCGCTTCTCCTTCCACGCCCATACCTGCGGAGATATGTAGTACACTATTTTGATGCCTTGTCTCTTTGCCCATTCAGCAATACGCATATTGAAGCCGGGATAGTCTATCAGCACCAGCACATCCGGCTTAAAGGCGAGTATGTCTTTTTTGCAGAAGTCTATATTGCGCATGATGGTGCGCAGGTGCGCGATCACTTCTACAAAACCCATAAAGGCAAGATCGCGGTAATGCTTCACCAGCGTAGCACCTGCGGCCTGCATGCGGTCTCCGCCCCAGCAGCGCACCTCGGCATGGGCGTCCTGCTCATGTAAGGCTTTGATGAGGTTGCTGCCGTGCAGGTCGCCGCTGGCTTCACCAGCAATGAGATAGTAGCGCATATATTACCAGACAAACATTGCCATGACGATAAGAACAACATAGATCATGGTGATCGTAAAAATGCCGCGCATGGTAAGATCGATACGCTTGATATTGCAATAGGCAAACGGTATAAGATTAGTGAGCAGGCTGAGCGTGAAAACCTTGGTGGCCATACCACGCCTGTGTGTAAGCCCCTGTACAAAACCAAAGATACCCTCATGGCTGCCCCAAATAAAATACATGATGAACAGGCCTATAACGGGCAGCACCAGCCCGACAAGAAAACCAAGAATTGGTGAATCGCGTTTCATATTCGTTATATATGGTTGCAATATACAGGTAATGCCGCATTTTGCGATTATATTAACACACTGAATCGCTTATCTTTGCGCCATCTTTGAAAACACACACGCATGAATTTTAATCTTAAAAATATTCCCGTCCGCACAGCCCGCCCCCGAACCTATGGCCTTACAATGGTGATGGACAAAGGCATGGGGCTGGATGGCACGAGAGATTTCCTTTCGGTGGCTGCACCATATGTGGATATTGTGAAGCTTGGCTTCGGCACGAGCGCTGTAACTGCCAACCTGAAAGAAAAAATCAAAATATACACAGACCACGATATACCTGTTTATTTCGGGGGCACATTGTTTGAAGCCTACCTTGTCCGCGACCAGTTTGACGACTACCTGGCGATGGTAAAGGAGTATGACCTGAAGCACGTGGAAGTATCTGATGGTTCTATCATCATTCCGCATATAGAGAAGCTGGGGTATATAGAGAAGCTGGCAAAGCATGTGACGGTATTGTCGGAAGTAGGGTCGAAGGATGCGACGCATATTATGCCGCCCTACAAATGGATAGAGCTGATGCGGGCTGAACTTGCAGCGGGATCGACCTATGTGATCGCAGAGGCGCGCGAGGCAGGCAATGTAGGCATCTACCGCGGATCGGGAGAGGTGCGCGAGGGGCTGGTGCAGGAGATACTTACGCAGATACCTTATGAAAAGATCATCTGGGAAGCGCCACAGAAAGCGCAGCAGGTTTACTTCATGGAACTGCTGGGTGCCAATGTGAATCTCGGCAACCTGGCACCTGCCGAGG
>CAINOM010000344.1 GCA_903851455.1 uncultured Bacteroidota bacterium
AGCTTGCCGATGTAGTGACAAAGTATTTGAACGGCAGGTATCGCCACGCCACCTTGCTTTTGTTGATCCATTGCATCTGCAGCTTCCGGTAATTGGGCGCACGGCCCAGTGCCGACTCTTTATGTGCTATCGTTACACTGTTATCAAATCCTATAGTATAACCCGCATCCAGTATGCGGTAAGCGAGGTCATACTCCTCCATGCCGTAGTGAAAATCGGTAGGGTAGAGCCCCGTATTCTTCATCACCTCGGCCTTTGTGATATTGGCGCCGCCGGCAAAATAGGCTGTTAAAAACCGGGGGGTCGACTTGTATTTTTCATACATCTTGTGAGGGAAGGCGGTTACCTGCACTTCATTGTTCTCATAGTAAACTACGCGGAACGTAATAACACCTGTATTAGCATCTTTGAAAAAAGGCTCATCAAACAATCCGGCCAGTCGCTGCAGATCGTTGGGAGCCGTGAAGGCCATGTCGTCATCGATGTTGAGCAACAAGCCACCCTTAGCAATTTGCATCAGTTTATTGCGGCCCTTTGCCACGCCAAGGTTGGCATCCGAGAGTATGTACGTTGCTTTAAGTTCCGGGTGTGCATTCACATAATTCACGACTTCATCATAAGGCTCCGTAGATGCATTATTGAGTATCAGAATTTCCTCCAGCACTTCGTCAGTGCCGGTTTGTTCATTGAGGTTTACTAAAAGCTCCAGCAGGTCGGCAGGGCGATTGTACGTGATAATAAGTATGGAAATGCGGTCGGCCATGTAGCGAGGTAAATTTACATAATTCTGCTGCAATGCTTATTAGGATCATGTTTTATTAGCGGTATATTTTGCACATTTGCACAGAATCCAATCTGAAGAAAATGTTTAGTTACTGGGAGCAGCAGAGTTTTTCGCATTATGATCATATCGTGGTGGGTGCAGGTATTGTGGGCCTGTGTGTGGCTATTGGACTGAAAGACCGTTACCCTAACGCCAGCGTATTAGTGCTGGAGCGAGGGTTATTGCCCACGGGCGCCAGCACACGCAACGCCGGCTTTGCCTGCATGGGCAGCGCCACAGAACTGCTCGATGATCTGCAGCACGCAAGTGAAACGGAAGTAGTGGGCCTGTTCGAAGCCAGGAAAAAAGGACTCCATCGTTTGCGGAATATGCTTGGTGACGTCAGGATAGGGTACCGGGAGAACGGTGGCTACGAGCTGATAAGCGACCAGGAAGAAGAGGTGATGGACAAGCTGGACCATCTGAATAAATTGTTACAGCCGGTCACAGGTAAGGATGCATTCAAGCCAGCTGATGACAAAATAGCAGAATTTGGTTTCGCTGGGGCTTACTCAAAAGCGCTGATAGAAAATACCTGCGAAGGAGAACTCAACAGCGGCATGATGATGCGCGCGTTAATGGATATGGCAGCTCAGTGCGGCGTAGAGGTGAAGACTGGAGCAGAGGTATTGGGCTTCGATGAAGGCGACAAGCAGGTATTCGTGCGTGTTAAAGATCCTTTCCGTGCCGATGTCTGGTTGCTCTCCTGCAATACGCTGAACATATCCACGAACGCATTTACCAAACAACTACTACCGGATGTGGATGTAACGCCCGGCCGCGGACAGGTACTGGTTACGCATCCCGTACCGGGCCTGAAATTCAAGGGCATTTATCATTTTGACAAAGGCTACTATTATTTCCGCGAGATAGATGGCCGGGTGTTGTTCGGTGGTGGAAGAAACCTCGATTTTGAAGGAGAGCAGACAACCGAGTTTGAGCTGAATTCACTCATACAAATAGACCTCGAACAAAAACTCGCCGACATCATTTTGCCCGGCATGCACTTCGAGGTGGCGCAGCGGTGGGCAGGCATTATGGCGTTCGGGCCCAACAAGTACCCGATAGTAAAAGCCTTTTCACCGCGCGTATTCGGTGCGTTCCGCATGGGTGGCATGGGTGTTGCATTAGGAAGTGAGACTGCCCGCCAATTGGTAGACCTTCATCAGGCCTGATCCATAAACTCGGCCAGCCTGATACATACCTCACCGATCGGCAGCCCCATTACATTGTAATAGTCGCCGTTTATTTTTTCAATACTGGTCACACCTATCCACTCCTGTATGGCATACGCTCCAGCCTTGTCAAACGGCTTGTAGTGCAACACATAATGTTCTATCTGCGCATCCGTAAGGCTGCGGAAGTAAACCTCCGTTGTGGTAGAAAAGCAGACTTCTTTATTCTCTTTGCGTATACATACCCCCGTAACGACCGTATGCATTCTGCCCGAAAGCTGTTTCAGTATTTCTATGGCATGAGCCGTATCTTTCGGCTTGCCGAGTATGTGCTCGTCAAGCAGCACCAGCGTATCTGCGGCAATTACGATAGCATCATTTACCCATAGTGACACGGCATCGGCTTTTTTACGGGCCAGGTGTTCAGGTACCTGCGCTGCCGGCATGCCCGGCGGATTCGTCTCATCCACATCCGCTATAAGCACTTCAAATTCCAGCTCGGCCATTTCCATGAGCTGTTTGCGGCGGGGTGATTGCGAGGCGAGTATGATCTTATGTTGCACGGCTTAGAATTATTTGTAGAAAATAAAAAATGAACGAACAAATACCAAGTAACATAATGCCCTTTAGATAGCTGCTGGCAGCATGAAAGTGGCGGTCTGTTTGCCCCCTGTATAAAAATATCACCCAGGCAATAATTAACACTGCCACTGTAAGTACATACAGCGATATTGCAGCTAAGTGATGTGCGTGCAGAACGTAAGCCGCAATGCCAAGCGGTACGACCACCAGGAGAGATAGTGCAGTAACAAAATGCGTGGAGAAGGCAATACCCTTCCTGATCGGCATCGTCAGGCAGCCTTCAGCCATGTCCCCTTTTATATCTTCCATGTCCTTTACTATTTCCCGCATCCAGGTAAGTATGAAAGCAAAATAGGCATAAGAGCCCAATATCCACAATGGCAGTGATGTCCTGTGATCGCCGTTAACCTTTGTTACAAGTGGGAAATGCATGTAGTCATAGAGCACAGGCTCGTACATAATGAGGACAAGTACGGTCAATGCGGCCAGCAGCGCAACAACAACATTGCCGATGATGTAATGTCTCTTAAACGTGGTGGAGTAGAACCATAGCAGCGTTATACAGCCAAGCTGCAGCAACAACCACTCCGGGTGACCAGCCGGGAAAGCCACGATCGCAGCAAGGCACAACGCAGCAACGTTCAACAAAGCATGCGCCACGATAGCCTGCTTTCGGGGTATTTTACTGTCCAGTATTACTTTCTGCGGCTTGTTTTGCAGGTCTATCCTGATGTCGAAGTAATCGTTGATGATATAGCCTGCCGCAGCGATCAGCATGGTGGATAGGGTAAGTAAAATGAATTGGGCTGCGTGAAGAACATCAGGCTCTTCTGATAATGAAATGCAGGCCCACGCAATAAACTGCGTAAAAAATATGATCAGGAGATTCTTCCAGCGTATAAGGCGAAGCCAGGACATGGTTTTCAATGGGGCGTTCTGTAACTCAAAGATAGGAGATAGCGCCAGAACAATTGAGCCATTGAGCTATTAAGTAATCGCGAAGTCCTTATTCCCAATCCGGGTATTCCGCGTTCCAGTGTATCTTCTCACCTGTCTGTCCCAATCCAAACAATTTGTTCAGGCACATGGTAATTGCGAATTCATTGTATGCGCCGGATACATAGTAGTAGGTGCGCGCATAGTGGATCTGGAATTTATTGAGATTGAGGCCGGCGCCGAAGGCAAACCCTGCGAGTCCCGGCTGTGTTTGCAGTGCGAGTTCTTTGCGCTGGAGATCGTTGTAAGAAAAGGTGAGCGTAATGCGTTTCGCAAGTGTCAATTCTGCGCCAAGGATAAAATGCCGGAACAATTTATCGCCGAAGTGAGAACCCTTGTCTTTCACGGTGTCGGTAGTACCCAGGCTATTCGTGCCGGTAAGGTCGGCCGGATTTGCATAACGTATGTCCCACTCATAAAGATGTTGTACTGTCGCCAGCAGGCGCAGCGGAAGGTGTTTGAATTTTTTTGAAGCGCCCAGCTGCAGGTCGAACGGCAAAGGCTCCGCCGGGTTGCTCGTATTGTATTTCACGATCATTACACCCATGTTCTTTGCTACTATGCCAAAGTCCCAGAGCGACGAAGTGTCATAATAATTTACGCCCACGTCCACCATTGCTGCTGATCCCTTGAACTGGTAAAGGGACGAGTTGGCCAGTTTCACATCCGCGCCATAACGCCAATGGTCCATGTAGGAGCGGGATGCGCCCAAAGTGAGTGCATAATCGATGGCATGAAACTCACCGATCACATTGCCTACGCTGTTTGTCTCATCAAATGCGCCATAGTTCAGGTACTGCAGGCCGAAGAAAAAAGAGGTGTTGATCTTTGCCGAGTGGTAGCCATATTGAAGATTGGCGATGTTAATGCCCGCGAAAAAGTTATTATAGACCAGTTCCAGCTCGTTGTGCATTCCAGGGCGCATCATCGCCGGGTTCTGCAGCGCCAGGGAGATATCATTATCCGGATCAGCTACACTGATGCCGCCGAGTGCCGACACATGCGGCGCATTAGACAGGCGCAGATACTCAAAAGCCGACTGTCCGCCATTTACCTGGGCTGAGGCATCAGATGCGGTGAATAGTGATAAGATCAGGAAACAACTTAAGGAAAATCTTAAAGGCATAACTCAGCTATAACGTTTCTGTACTTCAATTATTGTTGATTGCCCCCGGTTTTCTGCATTTCCTCAACTATGGCAGTGCTCACGCCGGTATTGGAGAAACCACCGTCGTGGAACAGGTTTTGCATTGTCACCATGCGCGTATAGTCACTGAACAGCATCACACAGTAGTTGGCACAATCCTCTGCGCTGGCATTACCCAGCGGGGACATTTTTTCTGCGTAGTGGAAGAATACATCGAAGCCCGCTACTCCGGAACCAGCTGTGGTTACAGTGGGCGACTGAGAAATGGTGTTCACACGCACCTTCTTTGCAAAGCCATAGTGATAACCAAAACTGCGCGCAATGCTCTCCAGCAGCGCCTTCGCATCGGCCATATCGTTGTAGCCCGGGAAGGTGCGCTGAGCCGCTATATAGCTGAGCCCAAGTATTGAGCCCCAATCTTTCATAGCGTCAGCTTTCATGGCCGCCTGGCACACCCGGTGCAGCGACAGGGCTGATATATCCAGTGTCTTCAGGAAATTCTCGTAATTGGTCTCCGTATAAGAGATATTCTTACGCACGTTTGGCGACATGCCTATGCTGTGCAGGATGAAGTCCAGTTTCCCGCCCATCAGCTCCATGCTTTTCTGCATCAGGCTATCAAGGTCCGCAGTAGATGTGGCATCCGCAGGTATCACTTGCGCATTACACAGTTTAGCCAGTTCATTTATCTTGCCCATGCGCAGGGCAATAGGAGCATTGGTGAGTACTATTTCAGCGCCCTCTGCCACAGCAGCAAGCGCGGTTTTCCATGCTATGGAGCGTTCATCAAGCGCGCCGAAAATGATTCCTTTTTTTCCTTTCAGTATTTGATTGGCCATGATTGTTCTTTATAGAGGTGGTAAAAGTAGAAAAAAAGAGGCAAGTAAATTGTTTTATCAGCTTTTTGCCCAACTCTGTAGCATACTTGCCTCTTATAAGTTGTATTTGCTCTAACGAGCAATATACAAAACGTAATTTTAGTTATATTTATATCATAAACCACATCTTATGAAGATCCTTTTACCCGACCTCACCCGCTCCTGCAGAGTTGACCCAGTGAATGAACGTAGCTCACGGGGGTGCGGTCACCTCCGCACAATGATCTCCACCCTTCTGTTCTTTCGCTGGCCTTCTTCGGTATCGTTGGGTGCTATCATCTTGGCCTCGCCCCAGCCCTTGGCTTGCACCTGTGTCTCATCGGCGCCAAACGAAATGATCGCTTTTGACACCATGTTGGCACGTTTGTAAGACAGCTCTTCATTGATCATCGGTGTGCCGGTATTATCGGTATAGGCGTTTACAAATATGCTCAGCCCTCCCTTACCCCTTAGCAGTGGTTCAAGTGCCGTACGTATGGTATTCACATCAGAGTCGGCAAGCTCTATCCTGTTCACATCAAAATGTATGGTGGCGATCAGGCTGTCGTGTATTGGCTTAAACTCCTTATAGTTGGCGGGCAGCATTACCACATTATGTACCAGTGGTTGATGAAGATAAGTGGTATCAAGCACCAGTGTGTCATGCACCGCGCTATATTCCACGTGCCAGCTATGTATGGCGTAGGTGTGTCCCACGGCCAGCGATATCAGGAAGCTGGCATCACCACGGTTACTCTGGAACTGGTACAGTGTATCGCCGGAGGTCGCATTGCACACAAACATCACGGTATAGTTAAGCCGCTGGCCGGTAAGGCTGTCGTATACATAGCCCGCTATATTTCCGGTGGGTATGGGTTGCAAAAAAGGCGGCAGCGCCGTTTGATAAAGATCATAATTGCCGGGAAGGCCCCCACGGTCAGAGCCAAAATACATTTTCGATCCGTCCATCGTCACATACTGGCTCTTTTCATCGCAGACGGTATTAATAGGGTAGCCCAGGTTGCGTGCTTTGTCCCAGGTATGC
>CAINOM010000345.1 GCA_903851455.1 uncultured Bacteroidota bacterium
ATTTTTGTGTTTTGGTCGTTCTTAACCAAAGGTATGGCCGCTATTCAGGCAAAAAAGTTTCGGATAGTTGTGGCTTTTCTCCCCCTTTTTTCACCCCTTATTTGTTGGTACAAAAAAGCAAATCACGCTTTTAGCGGGAAACTTCCCGGTGTAACCTAAAATACATTTGATACGTCTTAGACAAGGCAGTTATTTCTTTTTCACCAGCATCCCAAAAACAAGAATTATGAAACGTCTTTTGATCGCCTGTTCAATGTTAGCATGCACCGCGCTGGCCCAGGCCCAGACCACCGCCATGAGCGAAAATTCATGGGAAGGAGGTGACAATATTTATCGTCGTGTTCCTGCTGCCCAGGCGAACGACTTCGCCGGCATGGAAATGAGCTTCGCCGACGGCAAAGCCACTTTTTCAGGATTTCCTCAATTTAAGAAGGCCGTATGGGCAGTAGTCACCAACGGTGAAGGCGATTTCATCAAACAGATGAAAATAAGTCCCCAGGAAAATGTGATGGACCTCCACAAGCTGCGCGGTGGCCTGTACTTCGTCACCATCGTCTACCGCAGCAAAAGCAAAAAAGCTTTTACAATTAATCTGTGACTTCCTTTCCCGGAAGTAGCAGAGAAGAACGTCTGGGTGAGTATGTAATTTGCACCGGTAATCTTTTTAAATATCGTGGAACGTGAGTGCGCAACGCCTTCCCCCTGTTTTTAGGAGGGACGCTTAAAAGCATGCTTCGCTATGCTCTTAAGCGGAGGGGCTCGCGAAAGCACTGCTTATCTTGTGTTTTTTTGATGTTCGCTGCTGAAAATAGGAGCACGTTAACGTTTACCCAAGCTTACTATCCAACTCACTCAGCGGAAATATCTCTTTCACCCGCACGCCCCGTTCGGTCTGCTGCAGCGTGCAGCATTCATTCTTAGGGTCGTGTTCAAAGAAAAGCACCCAGTTGTTTGCCGCCGCCTCATGGAGCAGCTTTGCCTTTTCATTCAATGTATCCAGCGGGCGCATATCATAGGCCATTACCCACGGCAGCGATACATGTGCGCTGCTGGGTATCAGGTCTGCGCAAAAGAGCAGGGTAGTGTTGTTATATTTCACTTGCGGCAGCATCATCGTATCGGTATGTCCGTTCACGTACCTGATCCTGATGTCCTGCATCCATTCCTCATTGTCAGCAGTTTCTATGAAGCGCAGTCGTCCGCTTTCTTCTATCGGAAGGATGTTCTCTTTCAGGAACGACGCCTTTTCCCGCTCGTTTGGATTTAATGCTGATGCCCAGTGATGTTTGTTGCTCCAGTAGAAAGCATTCTTAAATGCAGGCACCAGCTTATCCCCCTCACGCACTATTGAGCCGCCGCAATGATCAAAATGCAGGTGCGTAAGAAACACATCGGTGATGTCGTCCATCGTAAACCCATGCTTCGCGAGCCCCTTCTCTATGCTATCATCCCCATGCGGATAGTAGTGGCTGAAGAACTTAGCGTCTTGCTTGGTGCCCATGCCGTTGTCTACAAGTATCTTATAGTTTCCATGCTCTATCAGCAGGCAGCGCATCGCCCAGCTGCACATATTATTTTCGTCTGCAGGGTTAGCCTTGTTCCACATAGTCTTCGGCACCACGCCAAACATAGCCCCGCCATCGAGCTTAAAATAGCCTGCATTGATCGTATATAGTCTCATATCCTTGACCCCTGAAGGGGCGTTATCTTGTTATCTGTAACCCCGGGTTCCACAAATGCAGAACTTTTCCGCTCATCATCTCAAATCTATCAACAAATTTTCAAACAAAATTGCTTAATTATTCTAAACAGTTCAATGGCCTGGGCAAAAGCTAAACACTTGGCTCCCCTTTAGGCGACGGGCGCATCGCCATAAATAAAACAATAGCCCCGGCTATAAAGAAGGTGATCAGCGCAATGATAGCGCTCCGCATATTCATAACGCTGTCTATAAATCCAAAAGAGAGCATGCCGATCACAATGGCCACTTTCTCAGTAACATCATAAAAGCTGAAGAAAGATGCTGTATCATGTGTCGGTGGCATCAGCTTCGAGTAGGTGGACCGGCTAAGCGATTGAATCCCACCCATTATCAGGCCCACGATAGCAGCTACTATATAAAATTCTGTTGCGGTATAAGTAAAGTAAGCAGCTATGCAAACTCCGATCCATATAAACACGACAAATAACAGCACCCGCAAATTGCCAAACAGGTCAGAAAGCTTTGCCATCAGGTAGGCTCCTCCTATCGCTACGATCTGTATCACTAGTATAGCAATGATCAGTTGGTCGGTCTTCAGCTTCAGTTCCTTGCTCCCGAATATTGTGGCGGCAAGCATCACCGTCTGTACGCCCATGCTGTAGAAGAAAAACGCCAGCAGGTACGTTTTCAAAACAGGCAATTGTTTTATTTGCCCAAGCACCTTTTTTAACTCATAAAACCCATTGGCCAGCAGGCTGTGATCATGTTTCTTGGCCAGTGCCACACCCTTTGGCAATTTAAAGAACGTGATCTGCGCAAACCCCATCCACCATATACCCACCAGGAAAAACGACAACCGTGCCGGAACCGACGGGTCCTTTATGCCAAACCACTCGGGCTTAAACACAAAAATGAAACAGATAAGCTGCAGTATCACGCTGCCTATATATCCGTAGGAAAACCCCTGCGCACTTACCCTGTCCCGGTCTTCCTCTACTGCTATTTCAGGCAGATAAGCGTTGTAGAATACGAGGCTGCCGCAATACCCAAGCGCCGCCAGCGCAGAGAAGATGATCCCCAGTTCCACCGTCCTCCCGGTAAAGAAATATAAACAGCAACAGGAAACAGATCCTATATAACAAAACAGCTGCATGAATCTTTTCTTGTTCCCTTTATAATCAGCTATCGACGATAATATTGGCGATAAAAGAGCTATGATCAGGTAAGCCGTCGCAATCGAGTAATCAAACAGCGAACTGTTCTTGAACGTCATACCGAAGAAAGAAACCTTGTCGCTGATCGTCTGGCCATCCTTAGAGATGGTGGTCACCTCATTATAGTAGGCGGGGAATATTGTGGACGTAATAACAAGGTTATAAGCTGAATTAGCCCAGTCATACATAGACCACGCCCGGTGCATAGACCTGGAAGAAGTAATTACCGGCACATCGCCGCTCGTTGTTTCCATGCAACTAAAGTAGTACTATAAGACAAAAGTTAAAAGTCAAAAACCAAAAGTGTCGAAAGGCGCACCCTTTTTAACTTTTCACCTTTTTAACTTATCAACCTACTTTTGCACTATGGGCTACAAAAACATACCACCCGGCGGCGTACTGCAATGGATAAAAGAAACCTTTGAAGGCAAGGTCGTAGAAGAGTCACGCTCACCCGCAGGCAACTGGCTTAAATTCACGCTCGAGCGCATCGAAAAAGGCGCGGCTGTTCTTTCCCTTGAAGTGCGTAAGGATATGACCAATCCTTATGGCAACATCCACGGCGGCATGATGAGCCTGGTGATAGACGAGACCATAGGGTGGGCGGTAGTGAGCCTGGACACAGAAAACCACTATACTTCTCTCACTCTTAATATTGATTTCCTTTATGCCATCAAAGAGGGCCAGCGCCTGCGCGCAGAGTCCAAAGTGCTGCGTGTGGGCAAGAAGATCATCAACGTCGAGTGCCACGTATTCGACACCGACAACAGGATACTCGCCCGCGCCAACAGTAACCTGATCGTCACCCACATGGAGTTTAATTAGTAACATTGCAG
>CAINOM010000346.1 GCA_903851455.1 uncultured Bacteroidota bacterium
CACGGAAAACCGGGAGCAAATGAGGCGCCATCTCAACTGATACTGAAGGCAAAAGACCCATCAGACGTACAGTTTGGGCATTACCTGCAGAGCCATGACTATGCCACCAATTCGCAAAACCTGCGCTGGAGCAAGATACGGGCTATAGTGCAGGTGGTGACCAGCGCTACGGGCGTGCTTGCGTTGCTGCTGATGGGTATTGGTACGCTTGTATTTATACTATTTATTGAGCTTACCATAGCCCGAGCGCAGCACTCGTTGACACTGCTGCTACAGGTTGGCTATGGGCCTCGTTATCTAAGCCGGTTTATGATCATGCGCTTCCTGCCGATGGTGCTGGGAACGGTGATCGTTTCTATGGTCATTACCATTGTTGCGCAGTTTGTAACGGCTGGCGTAGTTAAGGACCAGGGATTGGTGTTGCCGACATTGCCGGGCTGGCCCGTTTGGGCGGCGCTGGCTGTGAGCACGGGTATACTTGTGCTGCTGGTTACGAAGTCTATCAGCGGGGCGATAAAGAGGCATTGATGCGTGTGATAGCCAGTTGATGTTGGATCGTGTGTCGTAGAGACGCAATGCATTGCGTCTCTACATAAAGGAGGTCCAATCACACAGTAGAAATCAGCCTTTCAGTGAATTTTCCCATTTACATACAACCGCAGTGGCGACACTGTTACCAACTACATTCATTGATGCGCGGCCCATATCCAGTAGCGGATCTATACCGAGGAGCAGGGCGAGGCCAGCTTCCGGTATCTTGAAGGTAGCGAGGGTGGCGGCTACTACTACGAGGGACGCTCGTGGTACACCTGCTATACCCTTGCTGGTAAGCATTAATACCAGAAGCATGCTGATCTGGGTGCCTGTATCCAGATGAATACCGTATGACTGAGCGATAAACAACGATGCAAAGGTCATGTACATCATAGACCCGGCGAGGTTAAACGAGTAGCCGAGTGGAAGTACGAAGCTTACTACTTTTTCATCGCAGCCGAAGCGCTCGAGTTCTACCATTAGCTTGGGGAAGGCGGCCTCGCTGCTATTGGTAGAGAAGGCGACGAGGGTGGGCTCTTTGATATGCCTGAGCAGGTTAAGGGTCCTGTTGCGGATGAACAACCAGGTAGCAAACAGCAATATGGCCAGCAGAATGAACAGCCCGAGATAAAACTCACCAATGAACATGGAGTAGGTGCTGAGTATACCCAGTCCCTGCCGTGCGATGACGACGGTCATAGCGCCGAAAACAGCCACGGGGGCGAAGTTCATAATGTAGCCGGTCATCTTAAGGATAACATGCGCGATAGCGTCCAGCGCACGGATAACGATATCGCCTTTTTCTCCGAGGGCTGCCGTGGCTACGCCGAAGAATAAAGAGAAGACCACCACCTGTAATATCTCGTTCTTCGCCATGGCATCGATCAGGCTGGTAGGGAAGATATGGGTAATGAAGTCACAAACGCTGAGCGAGGCCTGTTGTGTAGCGGTAGTTGTGGCGGGGATAGGCAAATGCATACCTGCACCTGGCTGGAAGAAATTGACCAGCAGCATGCCCAGTGCCAGGCTCACAAACGAACCACCGATGAACCACAACATGGTTTTGCCGCCAATGCGGCCCACAGTCTTAAGGCTGCCTTGCTTGGCTACACCTACCACCAATGTTGTAAACACCAGCGGTGCGACGATCATCTTGATAAGACGCAGGAAGATATCTGCCAGCAGGTAGAACGGTTCCAGTATCTTGTCATTTGACGCTGCGGGCCTCCCCGCAAAGTATGAGTTGAGGATAAAGCCCAGCCCAATCCCGGCCACCATGGCGATGATGATATAAAGTGTGAGGCGGTTACTTTTGTTAGGAGTGGTACTCATTGAAACGCAAAATAATGCTTGTTTCTGACTAATAGGCAAATTGCAATCAGAACGAAATGAGGGCGATTATTTGCTATCTTTATAGAAAGAACAAAAAATGCAAACGCTAACGATCGCAAATGACGTTAAAGCAATCCCTCCTGCTGTTCCCTGTGGTCGGTCAAGCATTTATGAATTCCGGCAATGGATACGACGAGCTGAGGAAATGCCTTCGGTTAGTCTTGGAGAAGCAAGATTAATGTGGAGACAAAAGACGGAGGCTTTAGCCAAAATTCAAACTGCAGAAATATCGAGGCGTGGTAATTTGGCTAAAGCCCGCAAGCTTTTCGCTAAGACTCCCCGACCTAAAGGTTGGGGCTATTGACTAGATTAGTGTAATTTGACGGGCATCCAGATAGCAACTGAAAATCTCAGTAAACTAACTTATCCTTTACAGATGCATTTCCCTGCAAGCCGCCGGTATGAATACAAAGTACCCGCGCATCAGTGGCAAAGAAACCGTTTGTGATCATTTGCCGCAGGCCATACATCATCTTCGAGGTGTAGACAATATCGAGGGGCATATTGTTGGTGCGATAAAAATCGTTCATGAACTGGAGCAACTCATCGTTCCATTTCCCGAAGCCGCCGAAATGCCAGTCGTCAATCAATTGCCAGTTGGTGTTGTTGCCTTCGCGCAGGTGTTCTGATATGTATTCTTTGAGATAAGCGCCTTGTTTCATGGGTGCAAAGCCGAGGATATGTTGCTTGTGGGGCAGTTTGTTTCTTAGTCCGGTAAGTGTGGTACCTGTGCCTACCGATACTGCTATGTGGGTATAGCTGTCGTTAATAAATCGGTCTATCAGTCCGGCGCCTACCCTGCCCCATTCGTTCGCACCGCCTTCCGGTATGATGAACAGTTCATCGAAGTGCGCGGCCAGATCGCGGATCCAGGCTGTGTCTTCTTTGCGTTCGTACTCTTCTTTGGTTACAAAGATGAGTTGCATTCCCGCATCTTTACAGTCAATGAGCGCCCGGGTCAGCACATCGTAGCGGCCCCTTACTATACCGATACATTTTATGCCGAACATCTTTGCAGCACAGGCCGTTGCAATGAGGTGATTGGAATATCCCCCGCCGAAAGTGACGACTGTTTTAAACCCTGCATCCAGGGCATGCCTTATGTTGAGGCGAAGTTTGAACCATTTATTGCCTGATATTACGGGATGGAGCTCATCGAGGCGCAGCATGTCGAGAGCTGCTACCTGCCCGCCGTACCAGTCTGTGGCTATGGGTTGTATGATGGCTTTACGCTCGTCAATTGTAACCATACTCTTTCAGGTAGTTGTCGTTGTCCCGCCATTTGGGGCGCACTTTTATGAACAGCTCCAGGTGCACTTTCTTTTGCAGGAATTCTTCCATGGCAATGCGGGAGTTGATGCCGAGTTGCTTTATCATGCTACCGCCCTTGCCCAGCAATATCATTTTCTGCGTTTCGCGGCTTACAATAATGTCTGCTTTAATGACGGTAAGTGTTGTCTTTTCTTCAAAGGCCTGTATCAGTACTGCCGCATGATAGGGTATCTCTTCTTCGTACAATGCATAGATCTGCTCACGAATCAGCTCGCTCACAAAAAAGCGCTCGGTGCGGTCTGATATGCTGTCATCCGGGTAGAACGCAAAGCCCTCGGGCAGGGCCTTCAGAATAAGCGGCAATATCTTTTCCGTATTCGTTTTCTTTTGAGCGGATACAGCAAGTATTTCCCAATTGGGATATCGTTCTTTATACTTACTGATCTCGGCTTCTATAGTGCTCTTATCCTTTACTTTATCGGTTTTATTCAGCAGCAATATGGCCGGCACTTTCAGTTTTAGTGAGTTACTGATGGTTTCAAAATCCTCAATAGGCTGCGTGATATCGTGCATTAAAATGGCTACATCAGCATCTTCAAGTGCGCTCTTTACCTGCAGCATCATTTTCTGGTGCAGTTTGTATTTGGGCTCAATAATACCCGGAGTGTCTGAAAAAACGATCTGGTAGGTGGGCTCTGTAAGGATACCAAGTATGCGGTGACGGGTAGTTTGCACCTTCGGAGAGATAATAACCAGCCGCTCACCCAGCAGTAAGTTCAGCAGCGTGGACTTACCGGCATTGGGCGCACCAAATATATTTACAAAACCGGATTTGAATGGTTCAGGCATAAGTGCGTAAAAATAAGAAGTAATGATTGATAATTGAGCGGCCAGTTAAAGACACCCAACCTTAACAACAATGCAACGCCTTAATGACCAGATGGAAATACCTTTCGGAGATAACTCACGATAACAACAAGAGGAAAAAAACTACCTTAGAATTGGGACACAATTACCGGAGGAGTGATCAGGTGATTGGGGCAGCCGTACTTCTTTGATCCATTGCACGAAGAAGCGAACAGAACTGTGATAGTGGCTACGGCGATGATTATCGGCAACACAATACGCCTTTTGTTAGAAAATAGCTGCATACGTTAGAATTATGAATAGTAAAAAGCTCGTTTAACTTTGTACGAAGATACGAAAAAATATGAAACACATACATTTTATAGCCATTGGCGGCGCCATCATGCACCAACTGGCTCTGGCCCTGCAAAGGCAGGGTTATATAGTTACCGGCAGCGATGATGAGATCACCGACCCAGCCAAAGGCAATCTTAAGGCGGCAGGACTGCTCCCGGAGCATTTCGGCTGGTTTTCAGATAAAATAACACCTTCGCCCGGCTCCGGAAAAACGGCACCCGATGCCATTGTACTTGGCATGCACGCCAAGGCTGATAATCCGGAACTCATAGCCGCGAAACAGGCCGGCATCCCGGTTTATTCTTTCCCACAGTACGTGTACGAGGTAAGCAAAAACAAGAAGCGTGTGGTGGTAGCCGGTAGCCACGGCAAAACCACCATTACTTCTATGATCATGCACATCCTGAAGCACCAGGGCATCAACTTTGATTATCTGGTAGGTGCACGCGTAGCGGGTTTTGAGCAATCCGTTCAGCTTACAGATGCGCCATTGATCGTGCTGGAGGGTGATGAATACCCTGCGTCGGTAGAGGAAAAACGTCCTAAGATATTTTTCTATCACCCGCATATCAGCGTGCTGAGCGGCGTAGCCTGGGACCACATCAATGTATTTCCGACCTACGAGATATACTTCAACCAGTTTGAACAATACCTGCAGGGGCTGGACAACGGCGTGAAGGTATTTTACAACAACGAAGACAGCGAAGTGCAACGCGTAATCGCAGGCAATGGCCAGAATATAGCTCCGGTGCCATACCAGACGCCACCTTTCCATTATGAAGATGGTTTCCCGGTAATGGATACTGCGGCTGGGCCTGTAAAAGTTTCCGTATTCGGACGGCACAACCTGCTGAATATGCAAGCGGCTATAGATGTGTGTATGGAACTGGGCGTGGCCGAAAAGGATTGCTACGCCGCCATTGCCTCATTTACTGGTGCCGCACGAAGGCTGGAGAAGGTAAAAGAAGAAGAAGGGCTGCTGGTATACCGCGACTTCGCTCATGCGCCCAGCAAACTGAAAGCGACGCTTAATGCAGTAAGAGAGGCTTATCCGGATCATCACCTGGTGGCTTGTTTTGAGCTGCATACATTCAGCAGTCTCAATGAAAAATTCCTTTCGGAATATGAGCACAGCATGGATGCCGCTGACGACGCCATAGTCTACTTCAGTCACCACGCACTTGACCTTAAAGGCCTGCCCCCGCTGGACCGGGAGGCGGTACGAAAATATTTTGCACGAAATGACGTTAATGTGATCGATGAACGGCCGAAACTGGAGGAAACGGTTAAAAAACTTATAACCAATAAAGACAAGCCTGTTTTTTTATTACTGATGAGCTCCGGAACTTTCGATGGAATTGACTGGAATGCTGTAAGTTCGCATTAAAATTAGTGGAATTGGGAATTTGTAATTTGTAATTAAGATTGTTGTCGGTGAAAACAAATGGTTACTAATCAAAATTCCAATACGGGAACAATTTAAATTCTCAACTACCAATTACTAATTCCATAAAAAGGAGACAATGCCAAAGCTTACACTAAAAAGACCTATCGTTTTTTTCGACCTTGAGACAACAGGAACTGACAATGCCAAAGACCGCATAGTAGAGCTTGCTTTTATCAAACTTTCGCCCGATGGCAAACGCGAGAAATTCACGAAACGCCTGAACCCAGGTATGCCTATACCACCAGAGGTAACCGCTATTCATGGTATATCGGATGAGGATGTGAAGAACTGTCCATCATTCAAGCAGATAGCCACCACGCTATACGACTGGATGAAGGGTTGCGACCTTGGCGGCTACAACTCCAGTAAGTTCGACCTGCCACTATTGGCCGAGGAGTTTTTACGGGCGGGCATCAATGTTGACTTTACGGAGCGCCATATGGTGGACGTGCAGCAGATATTTTTCAAAATGGAAGCACGTACACTTAGCGCAGCATACAATTTTTATTGCAACAAGACGTTAGAGAACGCGCACAGTGCGGAGGCGGATATACTGGCGACGATGGATGTGCTGGAAGCGCAACTGGAAAGGTACCCGGACATTGGCAGTGATGTGCCAACGCTGCACCAGTTTACCCATACCGATGAATACGTGGACTATGCGCGCCGAATCATTATGAAGGACGGACACCCGGTCTTCAATTTTGGCAAGCACAAGGGCCGCAAAGTGGAAGATATTTTTAACGCTGAACCACAATATTATGATTGGATGATGCAGGCAGATTTTGCGTTGCATACCAAGCAGAAGATATCTGAAATACTCAACCGGATGAAGCTGAAAAAGTCCGGGTTGAAAAGCTGACAACAAGTTTTGCAAATAATTCGCCATAATTCATTACATTATCGTTATTTTGCCGCCTAATTTTTTCGCCTGAATTGGACAAACTAGTAATTATACCGACCTACAACGAGAAGGAGAATATAGAGAAGATCGTGCGTAAGGTTTTTTCTTTGCCCGGTGGCTTTCATTTACTTATCGTGGATGACGGCTCTCCCGATGGTACCGGCGCTATTATTGAAAATCTGCAAAAAGAATTTCCGAAACAACTTCATCTTATAGAGCGCTCCGGAAAACTGGGCCTTGGCACTGCATATATCACTGGTTTTAAATGGGCATTGCAACAAGGCTATGAGTACATATTCGAGATGGACGCCGACTTTTCGCACGATCCGGATGACCTGATACGGCTGTATGACGCCTGCAGCAAGGGGCCTGATATGGTGGTTGGCTCCCGCTATACACGTGGCGGAAAGGTAGTAAACTGGCCGTGGGACAGGATATTCATTTCGAAAGGTGGCGCGCTTTATACCCGCATGATCACCTGGATGCCGGTGCATGACCCTACTGCCGGCTTTGTATGCTATAAAAGAAAAGTACTCAGCACCATCCCGCTTGATAAAGTACACTTTGTAGGCTATGCCTTCCAGATAGAAATGAAGTACCGCGCCTGGAAACTTGGTTTCAAAATAGGTGAAGTACCTATTACTTTCAAAGACCGTAAAGAAGGCGTTTCCAAAATGTCAGGTAATATCATCAAGGAAGCCATGTACGGTGTATGGAAGATGAGGGGATTTTCTAATCACCATTAACTCAAGATGTGAGATACTCGGTTTGTCTTTTAAGGTATAGTTCACTATTTTTGCCGTAACAAATCCACAATGAAACGTAACAACATAAGTATTTTACTCGCGATATTCCTGGTTGTACTGGCAGTAGTGGCCCGTATAGTAAATGCCCAGCTGCATGTAGCTAATTTCGTACCCATTGCCGCGATCAGCCTTTTCAGCGGTGCGATGATCAAGGACAAGCGCAGTATTGCATTCCTTGCGCCCCTCCTTGGACAGTTCCTTGCCGATGTGTATTTCCAGTTCTTCACGAACACTCCCGGCTTTTATCCCGGCCAGTGGCTCAACTATGGTGCGCTTGTTAGCGTTACTGCACTTGGCCTGTTGATGAAACAACCAAAACCGCTTACGACGGCTGCGTTTTTGATCGGCGGCTCTACCCTCTTCTTCCTCGTATCCAACTTCGGGTTCTTCCTTAGCGGCTGGAATGGGTACACCTTTAGCGGCCTGGTAAAAACTTATATCGATGCAATACCATTTTTCAAGTCTACCATGATTGGTGACATGGTAGGCGGCGTTGTACTGTTTGGCAGCTACTTCTTCGTACAGCAAGAGCTGATGAAGAAAACAAGGAAGGTAAATGCATAGAGACCTCTCCCCCCAGCCCTCTCCAAAGGAGAGGGAGGTGATACGTATACATTGAAAAAATGGGCGGTTTCGCCCATTTTTTATTGCTTTTAGTTTATATTATTTTGGCATATAATTTGTAGCTTTGTTTAGGCAAAAAAGACATCGCTCATGCAAAACCTTCTGTCCCGTTCCGGCCTGTTACTGCCACTTTGTGCAGCGCTTTTTACATCCTGCCGGCCTGAGAATATTACCTGCACAAATGGAACTATCCAGGTTCGCCCGGTCGGGTTCAGTGAAAATGATTTTAGTGCGGCAAAAGTTGTACGGTACAGCCAGGGCAGTTCGTTCTCAACACCCGTTGATAGCACCGCGAAGGTTTATTACGCACCCGACCCTTACAGCCCCGATACAGCAAGTTTCTCGGCCTACTCCAGTAGTGATAGCTCGCATCCGCTTTTTATTATACCGGGTTATGATTACCAGATAATATTGCCGTCCCTGGGAAGAACTTTTTCTGTCACCAATATTACCCAAACCGGAAAAACACACGAATCATACAAGCGAGGTCTTATTGGTGGCGACAAGCTGATCATCTGCTACAACAGCGTAACACAGGTGAACGTAGACGGCAACGTATTTACGGGTAC
>CAINOM010000347.1 GCA_903851455.1 uncultured Bacteroidota bacterium
AAAGCAATCCGAACGCTGAAAATTTGATCCTGGAGTAGGAATTTATTCCGGCATACATGAACCTATGCACTTCCAGTGCATAGTAATTTAGTTTCAGAAATATTTGAAAGTTCGGAAACAGCGTTTTATCTTTGGGTTATGAAACTGGAAGAAGCAAAACAACAATTTATTCAAAACTGGGGCGTACTTGGCAGCCAATGGGGCATAAACCGTACCATGGCGCAGATACATGCTTTGCTGCTTGTTTCACCCGACCCAATGAGCGCGGATGACATTATGAGTCAGTTGCAGATAAGCAGGGGTAATACCAATATGAATGTAAGAGACCTGATGGACTGGGGTATTGTAGACAAGGTATTAAAACCCGGTGAGCGCAAGGAGTTCTTCGTGGCCGAGAAGGATATCTGGACAGTGGCTATGCGCATTATAAAGGAACGTAAACGCAGGGAAGTTGAGCCGATACTAAATGCGATGGATCAGCTTAAGGATATAGAAGGCGCTAAAAACGATAAGGAAGCGAAAATGTTTGTGGATACCATCACAGACATACAGAAGTTTGCCAACCAGGCCAGTAAGGCAGTAGATGGCTTGACTAAGATGGACGAGCACTGGTTTACCGGTACGCTGCTAAAGCTGTTTAAGTAGTAGTATATGAAGAACATAGTCACAAACCGGTTCGCCGGTTTTTAAAAGCAATAATTGTTTCAATAAATTCTGAAAATTCAATAACAACCATCTCATGAAAGACCTCATTCACGGCCCACCTGCTGCTGAGTAAAGAACTTGGAACATTCTCAAATTTATTTCTAACAATCAAAAACCACATTTTATGAACTACGTCATTTTGCTTTATGCGCTTTATGTGATCATCACTGTTATCACAACTATCTGGGTTGCCCGCACGCTTTTCAAGAACGGAAAGATATTTCTTATTGACATTTTCCACGGCAACAAGGAACTTGCCGACGCCGTTAACAACCTGCTGGTTGTAGGTTTTTATCTGGTAAACATAGGTTATGCAGTATACACGCTACGGGTCGTTGGAGAAATTGATAGTGCCAGGGTACTCGTAGAAATACTAAGCTTGAAAATAGGAGCAATTATCCTTATCCTCGGCGGCATGCATTTCCTCAATATGTTCATCTTCTTCCGCTTGCGCAAAAGGGCCCTTATTGAAAAAAGGATGACTGAGCCCTACGGATACAATCCCAATGTATAAAGCGTTTGCCTGATCATGGTGCGGGGGAAGCCCGCACCTTTTTAAAAGATAGTTTATGAAAAACAAAAAGATAATAATTGCGGGCGGCAGCGGCTTTATCGGGCTATACCTTGCTGAGCGCTGGGCGAAAGAAAATGAGGTCATTATTCTTACGCGCAACGTTAGCGCAACCAACAATGCCTACGGCAGGAACAGCAATGTTGCAGGCGTGCAAATGATGGAGTGGGATGGAAGAAACGTCGGAAAATGGGCTGTATGTCTTGAGGGCTGTGACCTGTTGCTCAATCTCGCCGGTAAGTCTGTCAACTGCAGGTATAACGAAAAGAACAAAACCGCAGTAATGAAGAGCAGGGTAGACAGCACGCGTGTTTTAGGGCAGGCAATAAAGCAACTAAAACAACCCCCGGAATTATGGATCAACGGTGGTTCCGCCACAATATACCGGCATGCGGAAGACCGGCTGCAGGATGAAGCGACCGGCGAAATTGAAAATGACTTTTCGGTGCAGGTATGCAAGGCATGGGAGGCTGCTTTTAATGAGATACAGCTACCTGCAACGCGAAAAGCAGTGTTGAGAATGGCTATAGTATTGGGAAAGGGTGGGGCGTTAGTTCCTTTTTCGCGACTGGCCCGCTTCGGCCTCGGAGGCAGGCAAGGGTCAGGAAAACAAATGTTTAGTTTAATTTGTCCTAAAATCAATTATCGGGGCAAATCCAAATGTCATTTAGATGATGCGAAAATAACTGACCCATTTAATTATTTAGATTCGGAAGTCTTAATACATGGTGGGGTTTTATTACAAGGCATCGTAGATAAAAA
>CAINOM010000348.1 GCA_903851455.1 uncultured Bacteroidota bacterium
GTACCCGGCAATCCTGTTCAACAACCAGGTGCGCGAGGCAGGCGACCAGATCATAGAAGTGAAGGGCCTGAGCAAGAGCCTCCACGGAGACGTACTGTTCAAGGATATCAGCTTCGATCTGAAGAGGGGACAAAAGGTTGCCGTTCTTTCATCTAATTCATTGGCTACCCGCGCATTCTACGAGATATTATCAGGAGAAGATAAAGACTTTACAGGCATGTTTAGATGGGGAGTAACCACCACCACCACTTACCTGCCTTCCGATAACACCAAATATTTTGAGCACAACGACAACAACCTCATTGATTGGTTGCGCCAGTATTCAGAGGAAAAAGACGAGACCTTTATCCGTGGCTTCCTCGGTCGCATGCTGTTCACCGGCGAAGAGACTTTAAAGAAGTCTACCGTATTGAGCGGGGGCGAAAAGATGCGCTGCATGCTCAGCCGTATGATGATGCTGAAAGGAAATGTGCTGCTGCTGGATGAACCTACCAACCACCTGGACCTGGAAAGCATTACTGCACTCAACAACGGCATGAAGGACTTTAAAGGTACCATCCTTTTCACCTCCCGTGACCATGAGCTGACCAACACCGTTGCCGACCGTATCCTCGAAATAACCCCAAGCGGCCTCATAGACCGCGAAATGAGCTTCGACGAATACGTAACCAACGACCGCGTGAAAGCGTTGCGCCTGGAAATGTATGGCGGGGTGCTCGCTTAAGTTTTGCCTTTACAAACATCATTAAAATGAGCTACATGGCCTAAATCATGTAGCTCATTTTAATTTTGTATTAATAAAAATGTATTCGCCTTACTAACAATATAGGCTCTTATCACGTCATTACGACAAAGACCCACTTCATGCGAACATTATCATCGTTGATATTTTTACTTTCTATTCTTACATCCGGAGCCTTGTATGCGCAACGCATAACCGTTACACTGGCCGGAAATGGCACTCAAGGCTATGCCGGCGATGGACATCCAGGTCATTTAAGTGAAATTTCAAGCCCTACAGACGTTGCGATCGATGCACAAAAAAATATTTATTTTGTTGATGCCGGTAATTTCAGGATCAGAAAGATTGCTGCGAAAACAGGTATGATAAGTACTGTTGCCGGCGGAGGCACTTCTACTACCGACGGTGTGCCTGCGACTGACGCGGTGATCAGCCCAGAATATTTATGTATCGCAGCAAACGGCGATCTTTTCTTTTCTAACGGAACTAAAATCAGCAAGGTCAGTGGTTCAACCGGCTTCATCACAACTGTTGCCGGAGGAAACACTGCGGGTAGTTTCGGCGATGGCGGACCTGCTACCGCAGCGTTGCTGGACTATCCACAGGGAGTTTGTGTGAACACAGCTGGCGATCTTTATGTGGCCGACCAGGGAAATAACAAGATCAGAAAAATAGAGGCAGCCACCGGTATCATTAACACCGTCGCAGACGGTGCATCGGCGCCGATAGCCATATGCGTTAACTCTGCAGGAGATGTCTACTTCTCGGACTCGCACGGGACATACATCAAAAAAATAGCTGCTGGTTCGGGTGTCGTGTCCATTCTGGCAGGAACCGGGGACGGCGTGGCTTCTGGTAATGGCGGCCCCGCGAGCAGCGCAGCGGTAGGGCTCGTTAACGGACTCTGTGTTGACGCATCTGGCAACTTGTATCTGACGGATCTCAGCTGCTCCTGTAGAGAAATAAATATGTCGACGGGTATCATAGATATCGTTGCCGGCAACTTTGGCCTCGATGGCTACAATGGCGATGGGCTAAATTCGCTTTTAATATGGTTCAATGAACCAAAAGGTATCATCACTGATGCGTCGGGAACAATTTATACAGCCGATTGGGTGGGCAACCGTATGCGGAAGTCTATATTTTTGACCCACACTCCTTCATTTGCCTACGGTAAGGGTCAGCAAATTAACCCTTGTCCCGGCACCTCGTTTTCTCTCAATTCCCTCGTCGCCATTGCTGACATCGATTCGGCGCAAACGGAGAGCTGGACCGTTATAGCCAACCCGGTAAGCGGCACATTATCGGGTTTCCCTTATTCGACTGGTTCGACAGGTACAGCAAGCCTCACCACGCCGATTGGCCTGACTTATAACCCAATTGTAGGATTCAGCGGCAATGACTCTTTTCAGGTCAGGGTTTCTGACGGTGCACTGTCGGATACCATTACGATCTATGTTTCAGTTCCGGTCAGCCTGCCAAGCCCCGGCATCATTTCAGGCCTACCCGACAGCATCTGTTTCGATGGTTCTGTACTTCCATTAAGTGAAACAGTTCCCGGCGGTTTGTGGACGATAACTAATAGTAACGCTGTTATTTACGGTGATGGCAACCTACACGCTGCCGCTACTGGCCCGGATACAGTTACCTATACGGTTATTGACGGCTGCACGGTCTCTACCACGGCTTCTTTTTATATCAGGATCGGCACTGCTGCCGGAATGATCGCCGGAGCAGACAGCATTAACTCTGGCACTAGCACTGTTTTAATCGACAGCGTTCCTGGTGGTACCTGGCTGAGCAATGACCCTTCTGTTGCCAGTATTTCATCAACAGGTGTGGTAAACGCAGTTTCACCAGGCACAGCTTACCTCGAATATTATGTACCGGGTCCATGCGCCACAGACACTGCATATTTCATGATCACAGTGCTTGACGGAACCAGGGTAAATACAATTGGAACAAACAATTACGAGCTCGCCGTTGCCCCCAATCCGGTAAAGACGCTGTGCACTTTTACCGTTTCGGCGCCAATTGATGAACCAGTAACCTTTACGATCTCAAACATGCTGGGCGAAAAAATAAAGGTGATTACAGGTGCGACAAATGAACCTGTCAA
>CAINOM010000349.1 GCA_903851455.1 uncultured Bacteroidota bacterium
GGACGAAGCGGTTCAAAATAAGGAAGTGCAATTCAGCGTTGTGATACCTGTGTACAACGGGGCTGCGACCATTGAGCGCGCTATTGATTCTGTCCTGGCACAATCCTACCCGGCAATAGAAATAATAGTTGTTGATGACGCCAGCAATGATAAGACACACGAAATAGTGCAGGATAAATACGCGGGAAAAATACAGTTCATACAAAAGATCGTAAACCAAGGCAGTTCTGCCGCACGCAACAAAGGCATGGATGTTGCAACGGGCGACTACATCGCCTTCCTGGATGCTGATGATGCGTGGCACCCGGACAAGCTGATGCTTATGAATACCATATTGTTGTCCAAGCCGGACATCACGCTGTTCTATCACCCGTATACGCAGGAGAATATAATGAACAGTAAACTGCCGGAGGATATTGTGGTATATAAATTTCCTTTTATAAAGCTGCTTCCCAGCAACCCTATCGCTACGTCCTGTGTTATCATTAAGAATGATCCGGCCTTCCGTTTTGAGCCAACGATGCGTTATATGGAGGACCTTGACCTTTGCCTGCGGGTGGGTTATAAGCACAAGATATACATGATCAATATTGCTCTTACGCAGATATTCCGTGCCTTCACTTCAGAAGGAGGTATCAGCGGTAACAAGTGGAAAATGAGAAAAGGTGAAATGCGGGCATACGGGAGACTAGTGAAACTAAATCCGTTGTTCCTGCCGCTGCTGCCCTTCCTGTTCCTTACGAGCTTAGGAAAGCATATTGTGAAGAAATTCCAAACCCCAAACCCCTAAAGGGGCTTCGCTGGAAAAAATCACTTCAGCATGGAAACATCTTTCGCCCCGACCCTCATTGATTACCGTCAACTATTGAGGGGAATGCCGGGGCTGATTTAGAACAGCCGTTGAAAGTATGTCAGCAAGCTAGCTCCTCTTCAGGGGGATGGGGATTAAACCCCCGCCGCGCTGATCTCTTTCACCTGGCCTTGCTCTATGCGTACCACACGTGCCGGGTATTTCTGGATGATGGTATAGTCGTGCGTGGCCATGATAAAGGCCGTCTGGAAGTCGCGGCAGATGTTGAATAGCAGCTGCATGATCTCGTCGGTAGTATCCGGATCGAGGTTACCTGTAGGCTCATCGGCAAGTATCAGCTTGGGGTTATTGAGGAGCGCACGGGCTATATCCACACGCTGCTGTTCGCCACCGCTCATTTCGTAGGTCATCTTGGTACCCTTATTTTTGAGTCCCACCTTAGTGAGTACGTTCTCTATCTTTTCCTTCATCAGGGCTTTGTCTTTCCAGCCGGTGGCTTTAAGCACAAACTCCAGGTTGTCATACACGTCCCTGTCTGTCAGCAGCCTGAAATCCTGGAATACGATACCCAGATTGCGCCTGAGCAGTGGTATCTTTTGCCAGGTAAGCTGCTTGAGATCAAAACCCGCCACATTACCCTGCCCTTCCTTCAAATAGACATCGCCATAGAGCGTCTTAAGCAAACTTGATTTACCGCTGCCTGTTTTCCCGATCAGGTAAATGAATTCACCCTTATCCACTTCGAGGTTTACATTATTTAAAATCAGGCTGTTGCCCTGGTAAATATTCGCCTGCATTAACGATACTATGTTTTGGTCCATCATCCCTTCGTTTGTAACAAAGATAAACTCTATTTAATTAAAAGTGGCTGCCCGAAAAGAGAGCAGCCACTTAAAAAACAATTACGGAAACTATTAATAAACAACCAGTTTCTTAGTCAATGTCTGAGTGCCGGTAGTAGTAGTAACGAGATACATACCAGGTACAGCAATTGCATCGTGAGGCACCTGGATGCGCACTTCGCTGCCAGTCATTTCACGGCTGGTGGTGAATACCACTTTACCCGTAAGATCAGTAACTACAACGTTTGCAGTAACGTTGCCCGCATCTTTAATAACTACGTAAGCATCACCGTTAGTTGGGTTTGGCACTACTACTACGTCAGCGTGGTCGAGCTTCACCATATTCACCTCTGCAGGTATACGGCTAAAACTGAGCCTGTCCATATAGAAGTTATTACCGCTGCTGTACTGGTTACCGAAAGGATCAGTACCATTTGTTACGTTTGGCTTGTACCTGAAACGGAAGGTAGTATAAGCAGTTCTTGCAGCAGAAGGAATGCCGATGGTACGTGGAGCCCAGTCGGTCTGGCTGGTAGGAGTAAACGGATCAGATAAGGCGCCTTTGTTGATGAGGGTACCCTTATTCATCTTGATCAGTTTCACCCATGTTAAACCCTTATTGATGGTGTAGTCAATTTCAAGGGTGTCATTGATATCTAGCGTACTGCTTGAACGTGAAGCGGCAGACGAATAAAAAGTCAGGTTGCAGGTGTCAGAATAAGAAGAAAGGTCGACAGGAACGCTGAACATATCATCAAAATCACCGAGTGGCGAACCGGTAAAGGCATATACAAAACTGGCTGGATTGATGCGGCTGTCATAACCAACATACTTCATACAATAATGGTCGTCATAACCAACTGTAGTATCCAGCTGCCATTTAAATTCGTTATTGTAGTAGTTGAAATACGGCCATTTTGCATAATCGCCTGATGGATTCCACTCCTGCAGGTAATCCACACCAGAAGTCGCAACTGCATCGGCAACAAATATAGCATGTTTAAAATCGACAGTGCTATCACCGGTATGGTTGCCGGTTGCCTTCATAGTCAGGTCTACCCAACCCGGCTGCGGGAAACTCATGTTAAAGTTAGTAAGTGAATTAGTATCCATTGTAGCGGTACCGTCGGTGAATGTCCACAACAAGTTCGTCACTGTATCATTCCAACTTTCGTTGTGGAACGTAACATTTGTATTAGGGAACGTGAAGTAGTTGACGCGGTCCATATAATATACAACAGCCTTTGTAGCAGAGAACTCAGGTATTGGCTTGAGATCAAGACGGGGAGCAACATTAAAGCTTGTATTCCAAACACCGGTCGCGATCAGGTTAGCTGTGTCCCACAGATTGTTACGGCCTGCAACAGACGAGTTAAGCGCAGCATGCATCCTTTGAACTTGTCCGTAAGTAAACATCTTTGAACAATAAGTATAATCCATGATATTCTGTGTGTTGGTAGTATCAGGATAATTTACCAGGGAATCGTGGCCGGAAGCA
>CAINOM010000350.1 GCA_903851455.1 uncultured Bacteroidota bacterium
AAGAGCTGGACGACCTGAAAGGCGAGGAGCTGATACTACATTGCAAAGCAGGCAGCCGAAGCGCCCAGGCGTGCATGATTCTGGAGCAATTAGGATTTACCAATGTGGTGAATGTTACCGGTGGTATGATGGCCTGGCAGAAAATGATCGCAGGGTAATCTTTTTGTTTATTATTACTGTATAATTTTATTGTAATAGCATTACTTCGTAAGATTATTTCGCTATTTTTGCTATGAGGTATTGTAATTTCATGGCCCTGTTTAGCATTTTCATTACATTCGATTAATATCGATAGGTAGAAAGTGTTGATCGGGCAGGTGAAAGGGATGAAACCAGTAGTTTGCGTCTAAAAAATTTGAATAATTATGCGGATTTTTACCTTGATATCTTTAATGTTCCTGGCAGGTGTTTACAGTGCTACCGGGCAGGTGAGAAGTGAGTATTTTCGCAGTTTATTTATTGATATTGATGGCAATGCCGGCCTGATGACCGACAAAATAAAATCCAATCCTTTTTCCACCAACTACACTGACGCTATCAATAATTCCTACCAGGGCAAACTGAAATATACAAAGGGTATGTCGGTAGGCTATGAAGCGCATCTCGGTTACTATTTCGACAAAAAAAGAAGGTTTGGCGTTTCATCAGGCATTAATACTTATCTGCAGTTTGGCCGGCTCGGTATGGATTCTTTCCATGTTGAGTTTAAGAAAGCAACCGAGGCGGGCGATGGCTATTTCCGCCAGTTGATCTCTACAGATCATGCTATCAGCGAGCGGATAACCATGAAGAACATGAGCATACCGCTTTTGCTGATGTACAAGTACGTATATAATGACAACCTGTTCTTCAGCGTTTGTGCGGGAGTAGTCTACAATATCAAATCAAGCAGTACGTACAAGACCAATGCTAACTTCGATTACGAGGCGCTTTACCAGTTCGAAGGCAACACCCCTGTTTACGATAATTCTCTTATCCCCGACAGCACTGATTTTCCGGTTACCAAAAAAGGATATAATGCATTCCTCACAAAGTATCCGAATAGCGCTACACTGAATGAGTTTTTCAAATTCCAGGATAGTGTAGGTGTGGCTAAAGGATCGGTAGGGCTTAACGAAAGCCCCAACAAAACCACTGGCATGGTAAAGTATTCAACCGGCTCATTGGGTTATACTGCTGAGATCGCGGCCAATTACCGCCTGATGAAGAATATCTACCTCAGGGGTGGTATCTATTACACAGCATTATCTTTCAAAAATCCTAGCAACAATAGCTCTGAAAGGCTTACAGATGCCAAGGTGCAGGGCAAGCCCGGTCAGGACCTTGGTGTTACTTACAACTCATTGCTGAGCGAGGTGACTTCGCTCAATGGTAACAACTACGGCATTACTATCGGAGTGCGCGTATACCTGAACAAGACTGCCTGGAAATACATGGAGCCTGATATGGACCGCATCACTCCGGAAGGCCCGAGAGCAAGGTAATTTCACCAGTGGTATTTCTAATGTGTTCTAATATTCTTTCAAGAGCCGTTGCAATGCAGCGGCCTTTTTTTTGAAGTTATCGTTCGCATTCCGGCTTTTATGTTCCACAGAATACTACTATAAGAAAGAATAATGCCGCTTTTCTTTTTTGCTCCAATTTTTATACTAATTTTCGTGAAAATTGTTTTATGAAAAAGATCGGCATTATAGGTTCCGGGGTTGTGGCAAAAGCGTTAGGAAATGGGTTTCTCAAGCATGGTTATGAAGTAATGCTTAGCTCACGCGACTTATCGAAGCTTAAGGACTGGAAAGACAAAGCAGGGGCCCATGCACATACCGGCAGCTTTGAAGATGCCGCAAAGTTTGGGAAGACTGTAGTGCTTGCGGTAAAGGGTAGTGGCGCTGTAGAGGCGGTAGAACAGGCCGGCCCGCAAAACCTTCAGTGGAAGACTGTAATAGATACGACCAACCCTATAGAAGCCGCACCACCTGAAAACGGAGTTCTAAAATACTTTACCAACAATGAAGAATCGCTGATGGAGCGCCTGCAAACGCAATTCCCTGAAGTGCATTTTGTAAAGGCGTTCAATAGCATCGGCAATGCGTTTATGGTAGACCCATCTTTCAAGGAAAAGCCTACCATGTTTATCTGTGGTAATAATGATGCTTCCAAAAAAACGGTTTACGATATATTGGAGCAATTTGGCTGGGATATTTCGGATATGGGCAAGGATACTGCCGCCCGGGCTATTGAACCATTGTGTATGCTTTGGTGCATACCAGGTATGCTGCAGGGGCAGTGGAACCATGCGTTCCGTTTGATCAAAGCCTGATCTTCATTTTAAAATCCTGCCATAAGGCATGTGTATATGGAACCAATCATTACAGTTCGGGGGCTAAAGAAAAGCTACGGCGACAAGGTCGTACTGAAGGATATTAACCTCGATATCTATCCCGGGAAGATAATAGGGTATATAGGCCCTAACGGTGCGGGTAAGTCGACGACCGTGAAGATACTTACAGGTATCATACAGGACTATGAGGGGCAGGTGATGGTTTCCGGAAAGAACCTGCGAGATAACATACTGGATGTAAAAAGTAAAGTAGGCTACATACCCGAACTTGCAGAATTGTATGACCTGCTTACACCGCGTGAATACCTTTCGTTCATCGGTAAGTTGTATCACCTTCACGACGATATTATTGAGGAGCGATCAAGAAAGATGCTCGAATCGTTTGGCCTGTCTGATAATATTGATCAGCGTATGGACAGCTTCTCTAAGGGGATGAAGCAAAAAGTGCTGATCACATCGGGCTTGCTGCATAATCCAACAATTGTGATCATGGACGAACCACTTTCCGGCCTCGATGCAAATGCCGTGATACTGGTAAAGGAATTGTTGCAGGCATTGAAGCAGGAAGGCAAGACGATATTTTACTGTTCGCACATGATGGATGTGGTGGAGAAGGTATCAGACCGGATAGTGCTGATCAACAACGGAAGCATAATAGCCGATGGTACGATAGACGAACTGCGGCAAAATAATGCCGATACACTGGAGCAAATATTCTCCCGGCTTACCTCCAGCGGCAACCAGGTGCAGCGCGCCGACGATCTTGCGGCGGCGATGAATGACAGGGTAAGTTGATAGGTTGATGGGTTTCGCTTTAAATGGCTTTCTACTTTTTACTTTAGACGATGATAAATAAGCTTTTACTGAGACTGGTGATGTTGCCATCTGCGTTGTGGCAGAGCATGGGCGCCGATGTGGTACAGTTGCGCGCCATCCTGCAGGTCCGGCTTACGATGGATGACCGAAAGCCAATGTCTATCGGCCGGCAGCAAAAGAAAGGGCGCAAGAGCTACAGCATGGTGAGCGTTTTTATGTATTGCGTGCTCGGTTGTTTTTACATGTTTCCGTTACTTGCTGTCGGGGACCGTATACTGTCGCTCACCATGTACTTTTCGTTGTTCCTGACCATAATGACGCTAATGCTGCTCACGGACTTTTCAAGTGTTCTTTTTGATGCCCGTGATAAATACATTCTCTTTCCCAGGCCCGTAAATGATCGCACCCTTGTGCTTGGCCGCCTGCTGCACGTATTTGTTTACCTGTTCCGGATCATAGTGCCTATGTCGGTGCCGGGATGGATCGTCTTAGGATTAAGAGATGGCTGGAAGTCTGCATTGTTGTTTCCGCTACCGGTGCTGCTGCTGGTATGCATGGTGTTGTTTTTTGTAAACGGTATATACATGCTGGTGCTGAAACTCGTAAAGCCGGAAAAATTCAAAGATGTTATCAACTATTTCCAGGTACTGGCATCTGTTGTCTTTTTTGCCTGCGTTTATTTATTGCCCCGCTTTTTCGACAGCGAGCATACACACGATTTCAACATACTCAACTACCCATGGGTGCGTTATACGCCGTCATACTGGCTGGCTTTGTGCTGGTCGTGGATCGGCTACCCGGTAGCACTTGCGGGCACGGCTGTGCTCAGTGCCTTGGCGGTTGTATGCCCTGTAGTATGTCTCTATGTATTGATAAGATGGCTCTCCCCGGCCTTTTCAAGACGTATCGCAGGTATTGATGCGGTAGATGTAGCCGAGAGTAAAGCCCCCGGTATAAAACGTGAAGCGCCCGGTAAGTTTTATCAAAAGCTTGCTTACGCATTTAACAGAAGCGATGACGCCCGTGCGGGGTTCATGATCGCCTGGCTGCAATCATCACGCAGCCGCGCATTCCGCATGCGGGTGTACCCCACGTTTGCATTTATTCCCATGTACTTTGTTTACCTGCTCACCGAAAATCACACATCATTTACCCACGCCATGCTCCACCTGGCCGATCGTCCCAAGCACTTGTTTTTGTTGTACACGTCCTCGTTTGTAATGATAACTGCGCTTAGTTACCTCACCATGTCGGACCAGTATAAGGCGGCATGGGTGTACTATGCAACTCCGGTGCGGGTGCCCGGCAAAATAATGATCGGTGCATTCAAAGCCATCTGGATCAAGTATTTTCTGCCGTTCTTTCTCCTCATCGCCACTTTTGTGTTATACGTCTGGGGTTTGCGGGTTATTTCCGATGTAGTTCTTGCCCTGGTAAACGTAACATTATTTGTTTCGTGTATCGCGCGTTTAAGTCACAGGCAACTGCCGTTTTCAACTATGGAGCAGATGAAGGACAGGGGTGGTCGCATTCTCAAGTCGTTCCTTGTCATGCTGATCCCCTTCACGCTTGGTATCGGCCATTATTTCTCGCTCAATTTGTTATGGTTGAAAATGCTTTTCCTGGTGCTTTCCGCAATTTTACTTTGGTTGGTGGCCGATAGCTATGGCAATACCAGCTGGGAAAATATGCTGCAGAGCGAGATCGAATAATTCCTTCATCTCCGCTAACGCCGAAATTGCTATTTTTACCCGCTCATTTACGTTTATGTTAAGAACCAGTTTTATATTATTTGTCATCTTCATTACGGCAGGCGCCTGCGTTAATAAGAATGCCGTTACAAACACACCCAGTATGGTGGACTCAATGATACTCAAGGACGATCATACACTGTCTAATGCCGCCTATATAGATATGCAGCACCTTGACCTTGATATAGCAGTGGACATGGACAAAAAGCAGATATCCGGCTCAGCGCAGTGGCAGATAAACAATAAGTGCAAAGTAAAGGAACTGGTGCTGGATACTTATGATCTCACCATTGATACGGTATT
>CAINOM010000351.1 GCA_903851455.1 uncultured Bacteroidota bacterium
GGCAGATCCGGCACGTATGGCTTCAAACTTTGCAGGCACACAGGGCGGTGATGATTCGAGAAATGATATTGTGATACGCGGTAACAGTCCGCAGGGCGTATTGTGGCGCATGGAAGGTGTAGACATTCCTAATCCAAACCATTTTTCTATTCCCGGCACTACAGGCGGACCGGTAAGCATGCTGAATAGCCATACACTTGCTAACAGCGACTTTTTTATGGGTGCTTTCCCAGCGGAATATGGAGATGCGGTAGCGGGAGTATTTGATGTGCGGCTGCGCAATGGCAATAACGATAAGTATGAGTTTACAGGGCAGTTGGGCCTGCTGGGCACCGAGATCATGGCTGAGGGGCCAATTGCACCGGAGATCGGTTCTTCGTTCCTGATCGCGTACCGCTACTCGACGCTGAAGCTCTTCCAGGGGCTGAACCTTAAACTTGGTACGACAGCTGTGCCGAACTACCAGGACCTGACGTTCAAATTTAATTTGCCGGTGAGCCGGAAATCCACAGTTACGATCTTCGGGATAGGGGGGCTGAGCAACATAAATATTGTAGTGGACAACCTGTCTGAAAATACACCCCAGCTTTACGGAGAATCTGACCGCAACCAGTATTTCACGTCTAATACCGGCGTTGTAGGCGCGTCGTTCGCGCACACCATTAACCAGGATGCGTATACAAAGTTTACAGTTGCCGAGACCATCAGTGATGTTAGTGCACACCACGATTATATTTTCCGGGATTCGGTAAATGCACCGATATACCCGCTGAAACCAATACTGGGTTATGATTTCAGGACTATGGGAACAGTTGCGCACTGGTACCTGAACAAAAAACTGTCGTCGCGGCAGTCCATTAAATTCGGCATTATCAATAACCTGTACAATGTAAATTTTGTGGACAGCAGCAGGCAATACCCTCCTACCCGGTTGGACTGGCAGACCAGGGAAAATTATCATGGTTTAACAGATCTTGCACAAGCTTACATTCAGTATAAATACCACCCACTGGCAGCAGTAACTATTACTGCAGGCATACATGCACAGTACCTGACGCACAACGGGGCAAAATCGATAGAGCCAAGAGCAGGAATGAAGGTAGCGCTCACCGACAGAGACGCTGTGACGCTGGGATATGGATTGCATAGTGAGATGCTCCCCCTGTATCAATACTTTGCGCGTGATACTGCAAACGGCGCTGTGATGCCAAATTATAATGTTGGCTTTATCCGCAGTCATCATATAGTGCTGGGTTATGACCGGACCTTGGCAGAGCACCTGACCGCGCACCTGGAGACCTACTATCAATATCTGTTTGATGTGCCGATCGAGACAAGAGTTGGTTCTTCTTATTCGGCACTGGACCAGGGAACAGGTTACTCACGTGATTTCCCAGGACAGCTGAAGAATACGGGATCTGGTTATAATTACGGACTTGAGTTTACGCTGGAAAAGACGTTCAGCCGTGGATATTATATATTGCTCACTGGCTCCGTTTACGACTCGAAA
>CAINOM010000352.1 GCA_903851455.1 uncultured Bacteroidota bacterium
GAGTTTCTTGAAAAAGATATATTGCCTAACATAGCCGATATGGATGCGCAGAAGCCTGGTCTGATGCCATCACTGCTGGAAAAGGCCGGCGAACTTGGTTTGCTGGGTGCGGCATTCCCGGAAAAATACGGAGGTCTTGGTAAAGACTTTGTTACCGCTACATTAGTGAACGAATGCCTCGGTGGTGGTCACTCTTTTGCGGTGGCCATGGCGGCACACAATGGTATCGGTTCATTGCCAATTCTATATTTTGGTACAGAAGAGCAGAAACTGAAATACATACCCAAGCTGGCTACGGGAGAAATGAAGGGCGCTTATGCGCTTACGGAGCCGGGCTCCGGTTCTGATGCACTGGGAGCAAAGACCACAGCCACGCTTGCAGCTGATGGCAAGAGCTATGCGTTGAACGGGCAGAAGATATGGATCACCAACGCGGGTTTTGCTGATGTATTTACAGTGTTCGCAAAAATAGATGGCGATAAGTTCAGCGCATTTATCGTAGAGCGCAATACGCCCGGACTCACATTTGGCGAGGAAGAGCACAAAATGGGCATCAAGGGATCCAGCACACGGCAGCTATTCTTTGAGAACTGTATCATACCCAAGGACAATCTGCTGGGCGAGATCGGCAAGGGCCACATCATCGCGTTCAACATACTCAACATAGGAAGACTGAAACTTTGTGCAGCAACATCAGGCGGGGCCAAGCTTTCGGTAAAAGCATCGGTGATCTATGCCAAAACAAGGCAGCAGTTCAAAGTACCGATCGCTAGTTTCGGCGCAATACAATATAAGCTCGCTGAAATGGTGGTAAGGTTGTTTGCTGCGGAGAGCGCTTTGTTCCGCACAGCGCAATGGATAGATGACAAAGAAAAAGAACTGGAAGCAGCTGGCAAGCAGGATGCATTGCTGGGCGCTGCCGAAGAATATGCAATAGAATGTGCCATGCTGAAAGTACTGGGCTCTGAGGCGCTGGATTATGTAGTAGACGAAGGCGTGCAGATATTTGGTGGCAATGGCTTCTCTGATGAATACAATATCTCCCGTGCCTACCGCGACAGCCGCATCAACCGCATATTTGAAGGCACCAACGAGATCAACAGGCTGCTGACCGTAGATATGTACCTGAAGCGTGCCATGAAGAACAGGATCAATATCATGGGACCAGCAATGGCGGTGCAAAAAGAGCTGATGAGCATACCTGACTTTGACACAGACGATGCGCCCTTTGCAGCAGAGCAAAAAGTACTAGCCAACTTCAAGAAGGCAATACTGATGTGTGCTGGCGGCGCCGCTCAAAAACTGATGATGCAACTGGAGCATGAGCAGGAAATACTCATGAACATAGCAGACATGCTGATAGATACCTTCCAGGCGGAATGTGTGCTGCTACGTGCTATGAAGATGAAGAGCAACAACAACCCTAATGCAGACCTGGCCATAGACGTAGCCCGCACCTTCATCTATGATGCCGCAGACCGCATCAACAATGCAGGAAGGAACGCCATAAACGGCTTTGCCACAGGCGATGAGCAGCGCATGATGCTGATGGGCGTGAAACGCTTCACCAAGTCAGATAGCTTTAATACTAAGGATGCAAGAAGGCGGATCGCAGCAAAGGTTATTGAGACAGAGAAGTATTTCTTTTAACCCCGGTTAATAAGACTTCAAGGACGTTGGTGTTAACTCATCAACGTCTTTTTTATGTTTATCCAGTAAATAGAATGATTGGCAGTCGAAGGAGTAACAGTTAAAAGCTTTCGGTTCCATTCGCTTTTGCTGCGCCAGAGTTTGCCTGCTTCTTCTGCCATATCAGCCCGCCAATCATAACGGCAAGGCCAATCCCGGCAAAAAAACCTCTAAAGAAATCCGGTATGAAAATATAGTCCTTTAAAACCGTGGGAAGGGTCGCAAGCAGTAAACCAATTGAGGACAGTAGTTGTACCGTTTTTTGTGTTTTATTCTTTGCCATCATTTTCAAATTTTCAAAGCTTCAC
>CAINOM010000353.1 GCA_903851455.1 uncultured Bacteroidota bacterium
CCTTATTATTCTTACCGCGCCTGCATTCGGCATGATGCTCGGTTATGCCACTCCCTGGGTGAACCCGGACAGGGTGACGACTTTGAGCGCTGCTTCCTATGTGCTCACTTACCTGCAAACCATCGTTGCAAACACCATTGTCACAGGCACTATATTCTTTGCAGTGAGCCTTATAGCCCGCGATATTTTCGTGATCTGGCTATCACTTATTGTCTTCTTTGTAGCGCGTGGGGTATCCAATTCTATAACTTCTACTCTGGACAACCAGACCCTTGCTGCACTGACCGACCCAATGGGCAACCTGGCAAAAAGGGCACTCAGCAAGTATTGGAGTGCCTATGAAGACAACCACCTTCATTATAAACTGAAGGGTTTGTTTCTGACCAACCGCATCATCTGGCTATCCCTGTCGTGCGTCGTATGGTCGGTCGGTTATTCCTTCTTTTCATTCACGTCCAGCCCGCGCAGATTAAGTTTCAGAAAAGCCAAACTGGCCGATAATACCAAACTCACATTTGTACCATCGTTCATCAGGAGCAGTGAATTGCCAACGGTTACACGCTCTTTTACAAACAGCGCTAACCTGAAGAACCTCTGGGGTCTTTCCGTAAACGAGTGCCTGGCACTTTGGAGAAACACCTACTTCAGGATCATCATGCTGTTTGGCATGGTGCTATTGTTTCTCTCAGCAACACAATTGGGAAAAATCTATGAGACTACTGTCTTCCCCGTTACCTATGAGATCGTGGAGCAACTAGGCGGAACATTTATGTTGTTCATGATCATCATCACCATAATGTTCTCCGGCGAACTCGTGTGGAAATCACGCGAATTCAAAATGAGTAATATCATAGATGCCTTGCCCGTGCCCAACTGGGAGTTCTATGCGAGCAAAATAGCCGGACTTATTTTCATGCAGGTACTGCTGCTGGCAGTTATTATGATCTGCGGCGTCATTGTACAATTATTTAAAGGATATACGCACCTTGAGTTACTGCTGTACGTCAAATATCTCCTCGGTTTCCGTTTCTTAGATCTCGTTATGCTTGCTGTGCTGGCAGTATTTGTGCAAACACTGGTCAGCAATAAATACGTCGGCTACTTTGTAGTCGTTCTATTCTACATCTGGAATACCACGTTCGCATCCATCGTTTTAAAACGCAGCCTGTTCGTTTTTTCTTCTGATCCGGGTATGATATACTCAGATATGAACGGTTTTGGCCATGGTGTATTCCCTTATTATATGTTCAAACTATACTGGGGTGCATTCTGCATCGTACTTGCAGTTTTAACCAGCCTGTTGTGGGCGCGCGGCAGCGAAGGCAATTTGCAACTGCGCTGGATGCATGCACGCAACAAAGCCAACCGTATCTCATGGATGGTAGCAGCGTTCGCGCTGCTGATCTTCATGGGCGCCGGCGGCTTCATTTTCTACAACACCAGTGTACTGAATACTTATCACACCGACTTTCAGCAGGAAGAACTGCAGGCACAGTATGAGAAAAAATTCAAGAAGTTTGAATTTGCCCCGCAACCGAAGATCACCGATGTGCAGCTCAGCGTAGATATCTTCCCTCAGGAGCGGGGACTGCACACCACAGGTACTTTTGTGCTCCGCAACAAAAGCAAGTACGGCATAGATTCTATACATGTATTGCTACCCGCATCCATCAAGATAAATTCGATCAGCTTTTCGCGGCAGGCGCAGCTATTGCTCAATGACTCCGACTATGCCTACAGGATATACAAACTGGCGAACAGGCTGTTGCCAGATGATACCATGACGCTATCGTTTGACCTGGCCATGGAAACCAAGGGTTTTCGAGAGAGCTTCACCGGCCTGAGCCGTCCACTTTACAATGGAACATTCGTGAACAACCAGGAGTTCCTGCCGGCGATAGGTTACGACCACAACTTTGAACTGTCAGATAATGCCCAGCGCAAAAAGCACCACCTCGGCTACCGGCCAACAGCCAATGACATTATGGATACTGCGCAATACCAGCGCAATGTATTCACGCACGATGCTGACTTCATCACATTTGATGCCACAGTAAGTACTGTGCCCGACCAGATAGCCGTAGCCCCGGGCTACCTGGTGAAAGAATGGACCGATAATGGCAGGAGATACTTCCACTACAAGATGGACAGTAAAATACTCAACTTCTATTCGTTCCTCTCAGCCCGCTACGCAGTGAAAAAAGAAGTGTACAAC
>CAINOM010000354.1 GCA_903851455.1 uncultured Bacteroidota bacterium
CCCACCGCTAAATTTCAGGCCCAGCCAGCTCTTTGAAATTTCTTTTGAGCAAAGTACCGCATGTGTTTTTGCATCGATGAGTTGCAGTGTCTGTGTGCTTACTCCATTGTTGGTAACGGCGATATATTTACCATCATCCGATATGGCCATATTCAGCGGGAGATCGCCAAGGGGCAATGAGGCACCTGCAGGAGTCAATGCCCAGCCATTTGGCAGTAATACCTTAGTTTTTTGCGCATTCAGCGTAGCCGGGAACAGGCAACACAATGCAAACGCCAGGATGTGTTTCACAAAAAAAAAGATTTATGTGAAATTACTCAAAACCGTCAAACGGTGAGTCATGATCGTCCATCTTAATCAATACTTAACCTCAGCCGGCACAAATACAAGAACATGAGTACAAATTACATCACTGCAGATAAGGCTATCGCCGCCACTGCCATAAGATGAAGATGTTTTTCTTATCTTCGCCGCAGAACATTTTTTATGGCATTAATCAAATCAATTTCGGGCATCAGGGGCACTATAGGCGGCACACCAGGCAAGAGCCTTACTCCTATAGATGTGGTGAAATTCACAACGGCATATGGCGCGTGGGTGGCTCAGCAGGGAAAGAATAAAAAGATAATCATAGGCAGGGATGGCCGCATTTCCGGCGGTATGGTGCGCGACCTGGTAGCTGCTACCCTGCAGAGCATGGGCTGTGAAGTTATAGACCTTGGGCTAAGCACAACGCCTACTGTAGAGATGGCTGTAAAAATGGAAAAAGCCGGCGGCGGCATCATACTTACCGCCAGCCATAACCCAAAGGAATGGAACGCGCTGAAACTCCTGAACAAGGATGGTGAATTCCTCAATGCAGCAGAAGGCCAGTGGATACTGGACTATGCGGAGAAAGGAGATACAAACTACGCCGAGATAAATAAGATCGGAACGATAACCACCAATGATACTTACATCCAGAAACATATAGATACCATCCTTGCGCATCCGCTAGTGGATGTTGCTGCCATCAAAAAAATGAAATTCAAAGTGGTGGTTGATGCCGTGAATTCCACCGGTGCCATTTCTGTGCCACAGGTATTGAATGCGCTGGGAGTGACGGATGTAACGGTGATCAATGAAGAAGTGACCGGCAATTTCGCACATAACCCGGAACCGCTACCGGAAAACCTGATAGAGCTTTGCTCGACTGTAAAGAAAAGCAACGCATCACTTGGCATAGCTGTGGACCCTGATGTGGACCGGCTTTGCTTTGTATGTGAAGACGGCAGTTTGTTTGGTGAAGAATATACACTCGTAGCAATTGCAGATTATATCCTTTCCAATAAAAAAGGAAATACGGTTTCTAACCTCTCCTCTACCCGCGCCCTGCGCGATGTGACCGAAAAACACGGCGGCCAATATTTCCCAAGTGCCGTAGGCGAGGTGAACGTAGTAAAGAAAATGAAAGAAGTAGATGCGGTGATAGGCGGCGAAGGCAATGGTGGTGTTATCGTGCCGGAGTTGCATTATGGCCGTGATGCGCTGATCGGCATTGCGCTGTTCCTTACGCACCTGGCAAAATTTGGCAAATCCGTAAAAGCTTTGCGCAGCACATATCCGAATTATTTCATCTCCAAAAACAAAATAGAGCTGGGCGAAGAGGTTAATGTGAAAAAGATATTTGAAGAGATAAAGAAGAAATACAAAAAGCAACCCATCAACACCGAAGATGGCCTGCGCATAGACTTTGATAACGACTGGGTACACCTTCGCACATCAAACACGGAGCCGATCATACGTATATATTCAGAAAGCGGCTCAGAGACGACCGCCAATAATATCGCAAAACGTATTATGGCCGATATCAGGGAGATGATGTTGATGAAGGCGGAATAAGCACCACTAACGGGCTTACCAATGTTTTGCAATTCTGATTATGGACAATATTGACGCCATAGAACAAAAGGTCAGGGCCCGACGGCTGGACAGGGTGCGCAAGCCAATAAGAACTGCGCGCGGCACCACATTTCTTTTTGCTGCGTTCTTTGTTGCTACGGTGGTATTGTACTCCTTCTTTGCCTATTACGACCCTGCATTCATGGTGCGGCAGATGTGTACAGCCATCGTGTATATGTGCCTGGGTATTGCCAGTTACCGGTTTACTTTCGCGGCATTTGCCATTGCCTTATTATTCTCTGTATTTGTTCTCATCTCTAACTTCCCGGGCGGCGACAGCATACGACAACAGGTCACCGTTTTGTTTGCACTTGTTGTCATCGTTATTTTATTCCGGGGACTTTTATCTGCGCTCAATAACGAACAGCTGAAAGAAGTGTTCAAAGACAAATAAAACCATTGAACATTCCGCCCTTATTAAAATTGCGGCAACTATACGATCTCAATAAAAATTGTTATCATTAAGGCTGCCAACGCAACTCGCTAATGACGGTGCCCACCCGGAATGTTAATAAATTGATCCGTATCGCAAGTATTGCCGCAATAACCTTTATTGTATGCTGGGGGCTTGTGCTCGTATTGGCCCAGGTAAAACCCTTCTGGATAGACGAATGGCGCATCATCTATAACCTCAAATACAAAGATGCGGCAGGGCTCTGGGGACAGCTGGATTTCATGCAGCAATTTCCGAGGGTATACCTGGTGATCATCAAGGCCTTTTCGTCCATTTTCGACTACAGCTATTTCTCCCTTCGCTTTCCTTCTTTTTTGATCGGTACGCTTACCATTTTATTTTCTTATCGTGTTGCACACAAACTTTTTAAGGAAAATGCGACCTGTAGATTCCTGTTTGTTTTGATCATTGCGGCCTCACCTACATTTACAGACTACTTTGTGCAGGTGAAGCAATACACCATGGACATAATGCTAGGTGTTTTGGCGCTGTGGCAACTGCTTCAATTGACCGACGTTCTGAAACAGAAGGACATGTCAAAACAGCGCTACCTGTTGCTTTGTGCCAGTTTTGTAACGGCCCCGTTTTTCAGCTATACCTACCCCATCATGATAGCGCCTGTTTTCGTGGTCATGTTCATTCATAGCATAGTACAATACCGAAGTCATGGCGGCAACGGAAAGGATATGCATTCTATGCGAAAACTATGGCTACCGTTAATTTTGTGCACATGCGCCATAATCGCTTTTTACAGGGTGGATGCGTCGCAACTGATGAAGGACGATGGTATGCACATCTACTGGGGTTACAGAATGATGCAGCGCGGCTTCAGTCTCCGGCAATTTTTCGGCGGCTTTTACGACCTGTTCGCTCTTTGTGGCGCAGGTATAGCCTTCGAAATTATTTTCGGCACATTGGGAATACTAGGGCTCCTACTTTCTGCTACCGCATGTGCGAGATCACTTAAAAAAAATGCATGGCGCATTGAAGACTTTCTTAGTTGGTATAGCGTATCCGTTGTTGTCCTGATCATGCTGCTTTTCTCTGCGGGCAAGCTTGCCGTCGGGGAGGCCCGTCTGACCTGCTTTTGTGTCCCCGTCGTTGCATTGACGATCATTTCATTTGTCAACTACCTGCTCAACTCACGTGCTAATAAGGTTGGCACAATTGTAATGCCTCTGCTGTTCATTGGGGTAATTGGCAATGCGTTTTCATCCCTGATCAATGAACAGCTAGCCGACAAACACAGGCAGACACTCAACATCTACGTAAATACCGAGAATGCAATAAAACTTGCGACCGCAAAGAATATCCCGATATTCATATCCTCCGGGATTGCCTACCCATACGAGAAAATAATTAACTTCCCCTGTACGGAAATCCCGGCAAAAGTGCTGTATACATTGCCACAAAACATTAATACAATCAACGCAGACCTTAAAGACAATGTTCCCGGAGACTGGGTACTCAAGACGTTTCCGGCCTATAAAACAAGGGCGGATATACCCGTCTATGCACTCAACGACCCCGACGACCTTAAAAACAGGATGCTGCAACTACCCCCGACGATAAAGTCCGTTATTATTGGCAATGGCAGTACATTCCGTGAAGTTGTACGGCAATAAGCAACAGAGATTGGCCGCTTAATCGTTTTTAAAAAGAGGGCCTTCGTGGCGGAACTTTTTGAAATACCGGTATAGTACGTGCAGCCAGACGCCAAACAAACCGCTCAGCAACCAGCATTGGTTATTCCGCACCGGATGCAGCACATCCTGCTTTATGTCCAGCAGTAACGAAATGGGCTGCGTTATTATGTCCCAGCTGTTCCATCGCAGGTAGCGGCCCAGGTATATGCCGTAACCGCTGAGTATAAAGAAAAACAGTATAGCCCATGGCACCAGCCCCGCTCTGATGTTTCTCCGCAGATAGTGCTCCACATTCTGTAATGACAGGAAGCCCATGATCACGCCGCTGATGGCCGCTGAGAACAATATCAGCAGATCGTACCATTGCGGCACATCCGGTCGCTCACGTAGATGGAAAATGTCCGTAATGATATACATCGCATTGGGGAAGAACAATAACCAAATGGCCAACCAGGCCAACGACATTATCTTGTCGGATGATTTGTTCAACCGGTAACTGATGTAGAGCGGCACAACGGCAAGAAACAGGTTCCATGGAACGAACGCAAAAACGAGCGTATGGGTACGCAGCACACGGGCTGCCAGTAGCCCGCCAATGAACAATTGCATTGGCGCGAGCCACTTGTATTTTTCAAAAAAGTTCATGCTATAGTTTTAGAAAAAGAAAACAATAATTCCGGTTACAAGGCTTACTATGGCCGCAAGCAATACCGCCGCAGCAGATATGTCTTTGATGACTTTAATGGAAGGGTGAAATTTGTTACCGCAACAAAAATCACACAGCTTTTCAATGCAGGTATTCAGCGCTTCGGTTATCCATACCAGCCCAACGGCAAACACCAGAGCAACCCATTGCCATTTGCTTACGTGACGGATAAATCCCGCCACGACCACCGCTACGGTAGCAAGAACGTGCAGCTTCGCGTTGGGTTCCAGTCTGAATAATTGCAGTAGCCCATTTGTGGCGTAAGAAAAACTTTTTGCGCGCGACTTTGCAGTCATGTTTTTTTCCTGTTTCATGTTATGAATGATTAAATTGCCGGTATCGATCTTGTTCTGACAGATGCTGCTGTTAGTATGGCAATGATAAATGTTGCGCCTAATGTAATCAGAATTCCCACAACGATCTGCCCCAACAGAAATTGCTCCCTTTTTTCCGTTTCTTTAAGCGAATGTCCTGCGACTACGTAGCCTTGATCACCGTTGATGGAGTAAGGCAAAACAACAATTGCATTTCGAACACCTGCCTCAGGTTGCCATGAGCGCCTGTTTTCGCCATTTTGGCCAGCCACTGTAAATACGCCCGCCGGTGGCACAATGCTGCGACCATGCAAGTTTGTTGTAGCTATTTTCAAATCGCCCTTGTGGTCGCAGATCATTGCGAATGGCGCTAAACTGGTCTGCATATCTGTGGAGTCTATGCCTCTGATTGCCTGGCGTAACGACACGCCGCTTTCCAACCTTGCTTTTATATCGGCGGCATATCGTATCGGCACCTCATCAGCCGATAATCGAATGTACTGTTGCAAGGCGATGTACACAATGCCATACATACAAACTATGGCGCA
>CAINOM010000355.1 GCA_903851455.1 uncultured Bacteroidota bacterium
CTCATGATGCGCCAGAAAGAAATAACAACACGCCTGCTCGAAACAGAAAAATCCCTGCGCGAGCAGGAGCAGGATGATAAGCGTTCGTCACGTTCCGGCGAAGATATCGGTCGCCCCGTACCAGCCGCATTACAGAAATATATCACCGATCAAAAGCAACTGCTCGAGCTATACAAGACAGTCCCGCCACAGCTAAAACCATACTACAGAGATATGGTCGAAAGCTATTTTCACATCATTGGCAACAAGTAATGGCCAATTCACCCCATTTTTTACACAGTTATCAAAAAAATGGGGTGAATTTTTTCAATTATTTTTTTAACTGAAAGTTAATATTTGTTACATTTTTGTTGAATATTAATTTAATTAATTTGAATTTACTGGCATCGCTTTTGTGGTGTACTATGTTATTTTTTTAAAATAAACACATATTTGGCACGATTTTGGATTTAATTATTATTCAATTGAAGTATTTGAAATGCAAGAAAATAGGAGTATCTTCAATTTAGTAATTTGTTCTAACCATTAAAACGTTACTTATGTTTTTTACAAAGACGCACAATTTTAATTCACCCGTTGCCAAAGCCGACCTGAAAAAGCGGCTGATGGGAGGTCACGTAAAAATTCACAACCTTGATTTCGAGATCGTTGAAAGGGATGGTGAACTGCTGATCGTACCACATGCGGAGCAGGAAGAATCAATAAAAACGCTCCCCATCACGCATGTAGATATGGTTGAAAAAGGAAACCAGACAAGCGTAAAGGTGACCTCCAAAATGCGTAAAGTGGACTCTGGTGGACCTCAGCTGCTCATGATCTTTTGCATGTTTATCTTTATTGGTGCAATCGTATTAAGGTTGGTTGGTGGAGACTGGAACGTAACATTTATCCTCTTGGGTGCGGATCTGCTTATTTTTAGTTTGTTCCTGTACCGCATGCAGAAAGGATATTTCGATTATGTGCGCAAAATACGGGCGTATGTGGTTGGCCAGGGAGATGCGTACACAGCTTCCAGCGCTAACATGCATGCACAGGTAGCTGTATAGTCCTGGCATCACAACATTGATTTTGGCACGGATGAGCCGTGAATGTGTTTCTATCCCCCAAAACGGGCAAGAAAGCTTTTTCGGCTTAAGGGTCAACATAGCCCTCGCGGTTTATTATTCTATATATTTTTTCAGACTGTCAATGGCCACCTCCCCATTATAAATTTTCAGCAGCTTGCGGTCATGGTCGTAGATGTTTATCTGCGGCAGCATCTGGAATAGGTAAGTCTTATTGATAAAATCAGAACTGTCTATACCTATATTAAAGGAAGGATATTCGTCCAGGTGTTGGCGGTTCACAAAGTCTGGCAGGTATTGCTTCATACCTGGGTTGGCCATCAACACCAGCTTCGTTTTCTTGAACAGGAAAATATTATTTCTCAGCACTGCAGCCTCATCTTCACAATGCGAGCATGTAGGGTTAAACATCATCACAAACAGGTTAGCCACGTTATCCAGGTCTTCACTTGTCAGGTAAACATTGTCCGCTTTTTTCCCGCCCTTAGTATTGCCTTTTTCTTTGGTAAGACTTTTTTTAGCTGAGTCCTCGTAAAGCAACACCTTGATCGGGGGCATAGATGCGCCTGTCTCCTTATAATCGATCTCGGCTGCCTGCTTTTCTTTAGGTTTGGCAGGAGAATTCTTTGGTTGCTGGGCGAGGGCGGTGGTCGTACCCGCTAGGCACACGATAACGAACAGTTGGCGTAACATGCAGCTAATTTAGGAAATTACTTCAAAATATAAGCACAAATCTCCATCTTCAGCCATCGGGTAGCAGGCTGCCAGTTCACCTGCTCCTCTGAAAAGGGTCAAAAAAATGGCCGCCTATTCTATATATTTTTTCAGGCTGTCTATCGCTATTTCGCCATTGTATGTCTTTATCAGCTTCCGGTCATGATCATAAATATTGATCTGCGGCAGCATTCCAAAAACAAATGTTTTACCAATGAAATCTGAGCTGTCTGTACCTATGTGTATGGATGGAAACTCGTAAAGCCGGCGCCTTGCATAAAAATCGCTCAGCGAAACGCTTGATGCAGGTTTTGCTACCATCACAAGCTCCGTCTTTTTGAACAAGCTAAAGTTATTTTGAATTACGGCGGTCTCATCTTCGCAATGCGAGCAGCCCGGGTTAAATATCATGACAAGCAGGTTGGCGCTGTTGTCTACATCATCTGCGGTAAGGTACAATTTATCCGCGCTGTTCTTTTTTCTATTCCTTTTCGACGCATGTGTTTTTTCACCTGCTCCCTGTGAATTCGGCGCAGGCATATTTTTTTTGGAAGACGTATCGTGGAATATCAACAGCTTTAGCGGTGGCAGGGGAGCACCCATTTGCTGATAATCTATTTCAGCATCTTGGTTTTGCGTAGTTTTGGAAGTTGCAGATTTCTGCGCAAAGGCATCTGTTGCCGAAACCAGTAACAGGAAAACAATTAGTTTGCGAAACATCAGGCTAATTTAGAGAATAACATTCAAATTAAACGCAATTCTATGCAGGGTTCAAATATCCCGCTCGCAGAACGGGTAAGGCCTAAAACACTGGAAGATTTCATAGGCCAGGAACACCTGGTGGGGCCGGGCAAAGTGTTGGAGCAGATGGTGCATAGCCGTAAAGGGCATTCCATCATTTTCTGGGGGCCGCCCGGTGTCGGTAAAACCACCCTTGCGCAGATCATCGCTCATTCGCTGGATATGCCATTCTTTACCCTCAGTGCTATTGATAGTGGCGTCAAAGATTTGCGTGCAGTGATAGAGATGGCGCGCAAGAGCGGCCACGCACTCCTGTTTATAGATGAGATACACCGTTTCAACAAAGCCCAGCAGGACAGTCTGCTGGGGGCCGTGGAAAAAGGCATAATCACGCTCATCGGCGCCACCACCGAAAATCCTTCATTCGAAGTGATCAGCGCCCTGCTCAGCCGCTGCCAGGTATATGTCCTCAAACCTCTGACAGAGGAACACCTGATGGCGTTGGTGAACCAGGCTATGCTCAAGGACGAATGGCTGGCAAGCCAGCATATTGTTATTAAAGAATGGGAAGCGCTGCTGCAGCTAAGCGGCGGTGACGCCCGCCGGCTGCTGAACCTTGTAGAGCTCGTCGCAGCCTCCCTGCCCGATGATCATAAAGAATTCACCAACGAAGCAGTACAGGACATAGTGCAGAAAAAAATGGCCCTCTACGATAAGACAGGTGAACAGCACTATGATATCATTTCTGCGTTCATAAAGTCGATGCGAGGCAGCGATCCCAATGCTGCGGTATACTGGCTGGCACGCATGATAGAGGGTGGGGAAGACCCTCGGTTCATTGCGCGGCGCATGGTGATACTGGCTAGCGAAGACATCGGCAATGCCAACCCCAACGCACTGCTGCTTGCCACGAGCTGTTTCCAGGCGGTGGAAATGATCGGCTACCCCGAATGCAGCCTGATACTTTCTCAGACCGCTATTTACCTCGCATCATCGGCCAAGAGTAATTCAGCTACGGTAGCTATAGGTATGGCACGCTCACTGGTCAGCAAAACCGGTGACCTGCCCGTGCCGCTGTCCATCCGTAATGCACCAACCAGCCTTATGAAAAAGATGGACTATGGCAAAGGCTACAAGTACGCCCACGATTTCGAAGGCAACTTCGCTCCCCTTGAGTTCCTGCCCGACGAAGTAAGCGGCACTAAACTCTACGACCCCTCCGACAACGCCAGCGAGGCAAGGCTCAGAGAATACTTAAGAAACTGTTGGAAGGATAAATACGGGTACTAGTCTTTTGGAATTTGGATTACTTCGTCTTAAACATTGACGTTTTGGCGTAAAGTTTCATCGTGTGTTAGATGGGAG
>CAINOM010000356.1 GCA_903851455.1 uncultured Bacteroidota bacterium
GGAGAAAGACCTACCTGGCCGGATGTATAGATGAGGTTACCGGTTTTTACGGCATGTGAGTATGGGCCAATGGCTTTAGGTGCGCCGTTGCAGTATATAGCCTCGAGCCGGTGGCTGGTATTGCACGCGACAGCAGAGAACCCGGGAAGTAGTATTAAAAAGTTTGCAAGCTTGCACATGTGGGTTGCAGTTATTCCGGTTTGGCAACAGCCACCGTTTTCCTGCTAAATCTATAACAAAGACCGGCATTTACCAAGCCCTTGTAACCAAGCCCAAGCTCCGCAAAGCCAGATAACTGCCTGCCTGCACGAACACCTAATGGTGTCCACTGAGAGTTGAAAAAGTAGTTCGGGAAAGCATTTGTATTGCCCGTGGCCTGGCCATATACCTGGGTTTCTCGGTAGTAGCGGCCACCCAGGCCTACGAGGCCGTAAAATTGAAAAAGCGACCCATTGTAATAGACGGGCTTCACCTCGAAAGCGATCGTAGATATGTTTGCTTTATACTTACCCAGCAATACAGGCGGCTGGGTGCGCGGACCATTATTGGAATAATGATCGAAGTCAACGAACTCTGTTCCTGCGGTAGCACCAAACGATAGCCTGCTGCAAATAGCGTACCTGTAAGTAAGGAAAATACTACCGGAGTTTGTGGTAGCACTGTTGTACGAGCCATAATCGCTACTGGGCCTGGAGCGGTTGGTGCTGAAGCCGCGTATCATGTCTGTTCCCGATTCTCTACCATAGCTAACTGATAGCTCCTGGTCGCCCTTCTTATCTTGTGCTGACAGCACGCATGGGACAGACAATAATACACCGCAGAGTAATGCTGATAGTTGTTTCATTAGGGGCTGGGATTGATAGTTCCACAGCAAAAACGATGCCAAATTAAATTATTTAATAAAATAGATATTTTTATTGTCTTTCAGTTAATATTTTGAAATACTGAATTGCCTTTTTCATCCTGCTGCCATACCAACTGAACATTTCCCCATCGACCAACATTACGTCCACACCCGGTAATGCGGCTTTTATCTCTTCAATATGAACCTCTTTAAAGGGGTACGGCTCTGATGAAAGCAGTACCAAATCAATGTCTTTGTCCTTTAGTTGATCAAGAGCGATTTCAGGATATCGTTGTTTATCTGCCAGTACATTTGTCCAGCCGATACGCCTTATCATGTCACTGATGAATGTATCACCGCCGACAGACATCCAGGGGTTTCTCCAGATGAAATAAGCTACCCGCTTAGGTTCCGCCGCATCTCCTAAGCCGGCAAAACCTGACCTTATTTCATTTACCAATACTTCAGCCTCCGGGCCTTTCCCCACAATTGCTCCCACTTGTGCTATCATCGAGAGCGCCTGTTCCAAAGTCTGAATATCACTGGTCCACACGGGGAATTCCGCGGCGAGCTCTTCTACTTGTTCTTTGGTGTTCTCTTCTTTGTTGGCAATGATGAGATCGGGTTGTAGTGACCGGATAATATCGAGGTGCAGGGTCTTGGTGCCTCCTATCCTCTTTTTGTTACGGAACCACTCATGTGGATGAACGCAGAACTTTGTGATACCGATCACTTCGGTATCAAGGCCAAGGTCACAGAGTAATTCGGTCTGAGAGGGCACAAGGGAGATGATACGCTTCGGCGGATAGCTGACCGTTATCTCTCTACCAATCATATCTGTGAACATTCTGTTTGTGGCTGGCCGCTGCATTACAGTTACAATTTGCGTGTGATTACACTCCCTTCCAATACCTGATAAAATACCAAACGCCAAATACTAAAACAATGGCTATAATTATCGCCAGAAATTTAGAAATGGCTTTGAGGAATTCCATCAATTAAACCTTTTGTAGTAAAACACCAGGAATATGCTAAAGAGCCCGTCGAGTAAAAACATATTGCTCAAGTAGTCCCTGGACACTTTGCCATTTGTGACGGCCAGGTATACGCAGGCATTGA
>CAINOM010000357.1 GCA_903851455.1 uncultured Bacteroidota bacterium
GTAGGCCTTACTGCCCCCGGCCTCATCGGCGCCGATGTTTGTCACCTCAACCTGCACAAAACCTTTTCTATACCACACGGCGGCGGCGGTCCGGGCATGGGCCCTATCTGCGTGAAGAAGCACCTCGAGCCATTCCTGCCAGGCCATGTAATGAATAACGCTGGAGGTAACACCTCCCTCTCCTTCGGAGAGGGTCGGGGAGAGGTCGCTCACGCAGTATCTGCAGCACCATATGGCTCTGCCAGCATCCTGCTTATATCTTACGCCTACATCCGTATGCTCGGCTCAAGGGGTGTTCGTCTTGCCACTGAATATGCAATATTGAATGCCAACTACATGCGCTCACGCCTGCAGGACGATTTCGACATTCTGTACACAGGTCACGGCGGTACTTGCGCACATGAATTTATCGTAGACCTGCGCCCGTACAAAAAGAGCGCTGAAGTAGAAGCAGAAGACGTTGCAAAGCGCCTTATCGATTACGGCTTCCACGCGCCTACCATGAGCTTCCCTGTGCCAGGCACGCTGATGATAGAGCCTACAGAAAGCGAGGACAAGGCTGAGCTGGACCGTTTCTGCGATGCGATGCTGGCCATCCGCCAGGAGATCCGTGACGTAGAAGACGGCCGCGCCGACAAGCACGACAACGCACTGAAAAATGCACCGCATACACAGGCCGTGATCACTGCTGATGAATGGAACCACAAATACAGCCGCCAGCAGGCAGCCTTCCCGTTGCCATGGGTGAAGCACAATAAATTCTGGCCATCGGTATCTCGCGTAAACAATACCTACGGCGACCGTAACCTGGTATGCACTTGTGAGCCTACAGAATCTTATGCTGAAGCATAAGCAAAGGGAGAATTTTAATTTGCCAACAAACCCTGCTCTTCGGCAGGGATTGTTATTTTTATCCTGCAAAACAATTTATACCGGAGATGCGCTCCCTCCTCAAAGACCTCACACATGGCCTCGTCCACCTGTTCTACCCCCGCCTCTGCGAAGGTTGCAGCAAACCATTGCTTGCAGCCGAGGAGGTGCTATGTATTAGTTGCGCACTTGAGATACCCGAAACGAATTACCATAACATCCCCGATAACGAGACCGCCCTCCGCTTTGTCGGGCGCATACCATATGTCCATGCTACTTCATTCGCCTGGTTCACCAATGATGGCCTGTTGCAACATTTAGTACACGGATTAAAGTACAAGGACAAAAAAGAGAACGGCTACTACCTTGGTTCCCAATTCGGTCATTCACTGAAACCAACAGAATGGATATCCTCTGTTGATCTCATTATCCCGGTTCCGCTGCACCCCGCCAAAGAGGCCAAAAGGGGATACAACCAAAGCATGCTCATTGCGGAAGGCATGGGCGAGGTGCTGAATAAACCCGCAAGCGATAAATTACTGCTGAGAACCCGCGACACCGAAAGCCAGACCCGCAAGAGCAGGGCAGAACGGGTAGATAACATGGCCGGAGCCTTTAAAGTAAATGACAAAGCCGCGCTCGCAGGCAAACATATTTTAATTTGTGACGATGTACTCACAACCGGAGCTACCCTCGAGGCCTGTGCGCTCGAACTGATGGCCTGCGAAAATGTCAAAATAAGTATTGCTACTATTGGCATAGCGATTTCATAACGCTTATATTTGTACCCTTATTTGATGCCAATATTCGAAAATCCTGGGTTGGAATTCGGATTTTGGAGGTTCGATTTTGACCCCGGGATTTGGATTTTGCGCTTTTGTGCTTTACCTTAACCCAATTATTCGTACACCTTTTGAATTAAATTTAGTTTTTAACAACATAATTTATGAAGAAACACTTATTAGCAGCATCATTATTATTGTCTGCAGCTACATCTTTTGGTGCCGGTTACCAGATCAACTTAGAAGGCCTGAGGCAGGTAGCTATGGGCGGAACGGGAACCGCGTGGCCATGGGATGCATCTACTATTTTTTATAACCCGGGTGGTCTTTGCAGGCTCAAGGGCGTACAGGCTTATCTCAGTGTTTCGGATATCATGCCAACTACCGCATTCGGTAACCAGATGAATTCCGGAACTACTCCGACCAGCGTTACCACCAATCGTCAGTCGTTTACTCCATTCAACTTTTATATCGGCGGTCCGGTGCAGGAAAACAGCCGCGTGGCAATAGGCCTTGGTATCTATACTCCGGCTGGTGATGGTCTGCAGTGGGATAATAACTGGCTGGGTAAATACCTTGTTCAGTCCATTACCCTTAAGTCATATTTCTTCCAGCCAACGATCAGCTATCGTGTAAGCGATTTCCTCGCAGTAGGCGGCGGTTTCGTATATGGTGCCGGTACACTTGATTTCTCCCAGGCTATGCCGGTACACGGCCCACTGGGCCCGGGTCATGATGATGGCCAGGCAGTATTGCATGGTAATGCTACCGGTGTCGGATTTAACCTCGGTGCTCAGTTTAAGTTAGGCGACAATCTTCAGTTCGGACTTACTTATCGTTCACAGGTGAACATGAGCATCAGCGGTGGTTCTGCAAACTTCTCTGTTCCGTCTTCCCTGCGCGACTCATTCCCCAATACCCGTTTCGACTCACAGCTTCCAATTCCACAGGTTGCATCGTTCGGCGTTGGCTATCGTACCGGTCCGTGGACGTTACAGCTTGACGTTAACTACACCGGCTGGAATTCATTCGACTCGTTGAGGTTCAATTTCGACCAGCACACTTCAGTATTGCAGAACATGCATGCGCCACGTCATTACCACAATACATTTACCCCAAGGATCGGCGCAACTTATAAGATCAACAAGATCGTTGCCTTAATGGCCGGCGCAGCTTATGATCCTACTCCTGTTCCAAACGGCTTTGTTTCTCCTGATCTTCCGGATGCTGACCGCGTTGTAGTTTCCTGTGGTATCTCTGTAAAACCATTGCCACGCTTCACCATACTCGCTGCGTTCGAGTCTACAACCACTGTAAAGCGCAACGCAACATATGATTTTGCCAATTTCAACGGTACCTATCAGACTTTTGCCTATACCCCCGGACTTGGTGTTTATTATAACTTCTAAAACTGATCAAAAAATATAAACGATGAGAAAGATATATATCATTGCCGCTGTTGGTTTCATGTTTGCCGCATGTAAGCCTAGTGTAAGGATCTCTGCACCTGTATCACCCGGCACAGCTACTTTTACCAATTACCTCGCTATCGGTAACTCCCTCACTGCGGGATATACGGATAACAGCCTTACCCTTACTGGTCAGCTCAATTCATATCCTGAGCGCTTGTTTGAGCAGTTCTCGCTCATCAATGGCGACAAGGGCGCAAAAGGACCATTCATTCAGCCACTGCTGGTTAGCGATAACGGCTATCCGTCTGCAAGACTGATCATGGCTGTAAGTACAAACACATGCACCGGCGTCAGCTCACTGGGGCCGATCCCATACCCTAATTTCCAGGCGAATGCGGCAGATGCCAATTTATTTGTGAGCACTACCAATCACGGACAGATAAACAACATCGGTGTACCCGGCATACGTGTTGCGGATTACGAATATAGGGGCTATGCCGATCCAAGCGTTGGTAATCCTTACGCAGCACGTTTTTACAATACAGCAGCCGTCGCTACTCCATCTCCAATGGATGAGCTCATATTTATGAGGGGCAATCTGGCGCCTACATTCTTCACAATGTGGCTGGGTGCAAATGATGTGTTGGGTTACGCTACCGCCGGTGGCCAGGGCCATGGTGCAGACAGCGCATCCGCGATACCATTGCCAGGTGGTAACTACTACCTTCAAAATGACATTACCCCTAGCTATGCGTTTTACGCCATCTACGACTCTATCCTCAGGATCGCAACAGGTACAGGCGCCAGCGGTGCACTCATCAATATTCCTGATGTTACCTCGGTTCCTTTCTTTACAACTATCCCGGCTGATGGCCTTTTCCTGACAAGGCAGTCACAGGCTGACTCGTTAAATGCATTTTGGCACGCGTCATTCCCCGATATCTCCTTTAAGATCGGTAACAACTTGTTTATCATCCAGGACAATGCCGGCCTTACCCGCCAGGCGGTTCCGGGTGAGCTCATCCTGTTGTCTACACCCACAGCTAATTTCACTTGTCTGGGCTGGGGTAGCTACACGCCGATCCCTAAGCAATATGTGCTCACTACCGACGAGCTCCAGTTTATCCGCGCGGCTACTGCTAAATTCAACGGATTTATTCAGCAGGAGGCAGTTAAGTACCACCTCGCCTACGTAGATATGTATTCTTATCTCGGTACCGTAGCTTCAGGCATAAAATACAATGGCCTCAACTACAACGCAGATTTCGTAACAGGCGGCGCATTCTCGCTCGATGGTATTCACCTTACACAGCGTGGTTATGCACTCGTTGCAAATGAAATAATCAAGACCATCAACACATACTACCATTCTACTATTCCATACACCGATGCCAACAAGTACAACGGTGTCATTTTCCCATAATATGGCATAAGAAATCGCAATATAAAAGTCCCGCATTCGCGGGACTTTTTTATTGCAAGTATCATTGAGGAAAACCATTCAGCAAAGAGCTATAGCAATGAAACACTAAGACCATCATTAACAGGAATGTTCGCGCTTTGCGGTCTTAAAAACGAAATGAGGGATCGCGGGTTTAGCCCGTGTGAACGGCTTGGGCGGCGGGCGCCTGTTCGAGAAACCTTTTCGCGGAAGATTCGTCGCGCGGTTCAAATCGGGATCACTTCACACACTTCATCATACTCTCCCACAACTGTTCCGCAGAGCGGCCCCAGTCAAACTTTTTTGCCTGCGGACCTGCATTGGCGATCAGTTTATTACGCAGCGCCTCGTCTTTATAGATCAGGTGCATTTTATCGGCTATATCGTCAACGCTGGTCGGGTCTACCAGCAGAGCAGCATCACCGGCTACTTCCGGCATTGACGATGTATTGCTCACTATGGCCGGTACATCACATTCCAGTGCCTCCAGTATCGGAATACCAAAACCTTCGAACAGCGATGCATAAACAAGCGCATATGCCCCGCCTATCACCTGCGAGAGTTCATCTACATTCATATACCCCACCCATTTCACATCTTCTTTAAACGGCATCTCGGCCTTCAATTGTTCCACCTCTTCATACTTCCATGCCGGCCGGCCCGCTATCACCAGCTTCATATTGGTGCGTTGCCGTTTTTTGAAAACGATGAATGCCTTCAGCAGGTTCACAATATTTTTTCTTGGGTGCAGTGCGCCGGCAAACACAAAGTATTCACAGCCATCGGCATATTTCTTTTTCACAGCCTCACGCTCGTCCACACTCAGTGGCTGGTATTCATCATGCGCGCCATTATATACAACATCTATCTTAGCTGGCTCTATGCCGTAGCGGGTACTTATATCATTTTTTGAGAAGGTGGATACCGTTACTATGCGGGTCGCTTTCCGGGCAAATAAAGGAGAGTAGTGCCGCCAGTAAAGCCGGTGAGACAGTACCGTATGTTCCGGATAGTGCTCAAACGCAAGGTCGTGTATCACCAGGCAGGTAGGCACCTTCGTGCTCAGCGACATATAGCCGTCAGGCGAGAGGAACAGGTCTATTTTGTATTTGCGCAGCAGCATAGGTATGCTCCATTCAAACCATATATAGAATAAGATCGGATGGCGCGCCTGCGGGTGCACTACAACTGGAGTTACATTAGGGCCAAAAACAAACTGGGGATCATAAGGCCTGTCGAAAAAGAAAAAAAACTCATGTTCGGGGTGGTTCTTCACTATATGTTCCAGTGTTTGATAACTAAACCAACCTATACCTTCCAGCTTTCCTTTTAACAGCAACCGTGTATTTACAGCAATTCGCATACCTTAGGCAACAAAAATATACTTTTACCGCGTTATACCCCGTTAAATATCCAAATGCGCCGTTTTTTTGTAAAAAATATCCTCTTCGTTGTTGCTGTAAATGTGCTGGTGAAGCCTATATGGGCTTTTTTTATCGATCGAAATGTGCAGAATACAGTCGTACCCGGATCTTACGGCACTTACCAGGCTTTATTGAGTGTCAGCATCATTTTCCAGATCATGCTCGATTTTGGGATAACCAGCTACAACACCCGCACCATCTCGCAAAACCCGGACAAGCTGAACACCTTGTTTCCAGCCATGCTGTCGGCCAGGGTAGTGCTGATACTGGTATACATGCTGCTTGCTTTCTCGTTCGGTTTCATATCCGGCTATCGGGGGTGGGAGCTTTTATTGCTTTGTGGGGTACTTGCCATCCAGGCGCTCAATTCGTTGGTGTCCTTCATACGGAGCAACGTTGCAGCCCTTCAAAAATTCAAGACTGATGGAGTACTCTCTATTACCGACCGCTTCCTGATGATCATCATCTGCGGTTTCCTGTTGCTCTATCCACCTACCGCGCGCCATTTTAAGATAGAGTGGTTTGTGGCCGCCCAGATATTCAGCTACTTCATTGCGGCCCTCGCCGGCTACATCATTCTCCGCAGGATATCTTCGGTGAAACTAAAATTCTCGCTCCACGGCCCTACCATTTTCAAGATCATTAAAGATAGCTTCCCCTATGCGCTGCTCATCTTCCAGATGTCCATTTACAACCGTGCAGATGCCATCATCATAGAGCGCGCATCGGCCAATGGAAAGCTCCAGGCAGATATCTGGGCTGCAGCCTTCCGTCTCATAGACCAGGCCAATATGTTTGGGCTTATGTTTGCCACCATACTGCTGCCCCTGTTCGGCCGCATGCTTTCCGAAAAACAAGACGTAGCACCCATCGTCAAGCTATGTGTGAACATGCTTCTGCCTTTCTCGTTCATGGTAGCCATTGCCGGCATTTTCTTTAGCAGCGATATCATGCACCTGCTATACAAAGGCAGCCTCACCGCGCCCGAGTATGGTGTCGTATTTGCCGTGCTCATAGCCTCCTTCCCGGCCTGGTGCCTCATGTACGTATACTCCACACTCCTCACCGCCAATGGCAGCCTGAAGACGCTGAACATCATAGCGTTTGTGGGAGTTGTGGTCAACCTGTCGCTCAATTTTTACCTGATACCCGCCTACAAAGCAGAGGGTGGGGCGCTCACATCATTTATCACCCAGACCGGCCTGTCCATTGCCTTTATTATCTGCGCCGCCCGCATCATTAAGCTGCCGTTTAGTATCAGGTGGGTGCTGGCCCATGCCGGCTACCTGCTGCTTATATTATTACTGGCTTATGGAGATATTACGTTGCTTCGTGGCCAGCATTGGCTGGTTCAGTTATTTTCATTCGGTGCGGTCTGCATTGTGCTCATGTTCGTATTCAGATTTGTATCTGTCCGCAGCATACAGCAGTTGATGAGCAAGCGGCAGGCTGCCTAACTACTTTCATCTCCCGATTGGATATTCCTCCTTAACGACAGGTCTTTCATTTCACGTTTCAGGATATGCACTGCATTGTCTTTTACCTGTATCCCCCTCCCGAACCGGTGCGCATAAACCTCCGTAAAGGCCGCGCCATAGTACAGGATCATAGACGAATAATACACCCAGGATAACACCACGATTATTGACGTTGCGGCGCCATATAGGTTGAGGCTTCTCGAAAAACTAAGATAATAGCTGATCAGGTACTTGCCTATCAGGAAAAGCACTCCCGTAAAAGCCGCTCCCCTGATAGCGTCTTTCCAGTGGATCCGTGCATCCGGCAGCACCATGAAAATAACCATGAATACCAGCGTCACAACCGTAAACAGTATCCCCAGGTTACCCCACTTTATAAGGTTGAAACTGTTTTCATGCAGGTAAGGCTGCATCCGACCGGATATCATGTCGATCAGCAGGTTCAAAAGAATGGTAACCATCAGCAGAAAACCCAGCCCTATCACCAGCACCAGCGATAGCAGGCGGTCAGTGATGTATTTCAGCCAGCTTCTTTTAGGTTTTGCTTTTACAGACCATATATAGTTCACAGAGCCTTGTATCTCTGAAAAAATACCGGTAGCGCCAAACAGTAGTACCAATACGCCTATGATACCAAACAGCGTAGTATGGTTCTGGTGGCTGATGTTCTCTATCATGGTCTTTAGCTGTGCCGCTTCCGACTGGCCTATGAGTTTGCCCAGCTCGCCGAACAATTTGCCGGTAACCGCATCTGTTCTTTTATAAAAGAAACCCAGCACGGTGATAATGACCAGCAACAAAGGGCCTATGGAAAAAATGGTATAGTACGCCAGCGATGCGCTCAGCTTGGTACAGTTATCGTCAAGAAACTCGGACGAGGCTTCCCGGATAAGCTGAAAGTATTGCACGATCTTAGACGCCATCAATTAAGTTTTAAAGCAGTTACCCGTAACAGGAATATTGCCCGGTAAAAGTAAGTAACTCTGCGAACATCGCACGGCAGCCATTATTGGGAAAAATATTCCTCAAAATACAGTCCTGGTTCATTTATAAAGGCTGGTCTTATTTTTTTAATAGGTGTTTCAATTACAACTCATCTTTCAACCTCATTTAAAAACAACGATCATGGCAAAGTATTCAAAAGCAGCAGGCGAAAAAGTGCATACAGAAATGCATGAAATGAAAGAAGGAAAGCTGAAAAGCGGCTCCGGCAAAAA
>CAINOM010000358.1 GCA_903851455.1 uncultured Bacteroidota bacterium
ATCTTCAAGGATAAGTAAATTCAATTTTTCCATAAAGTAGTAAATAGTGGTGGTTTTATATATCGCAAACGTATTCTATTGATAACCATGCAAATGTGATATATATCATGTCCAATTCCTGTAGCACATGATTTTGGTCATGTTTTATTTGAAAAAGATAACAGTAAGCGTCAGAATGCTCCCTTTAGTGTAGGTCATATTTCGTAACTTTGCAGACTTTTTTATGCCAAAGATCGCTAACATAGACCTCGGTGAATTTCCGTTGCTGCTCGCTCCTATGGAGGACGTAAGCGACCCGCCTTTCCGTGCTGTGTGCAAGGAGAATGGGGCAGACCTTATGTATACCGAATTCATTTCGTCTGAAGGACTGATACGCGATGCTATTAAAAGCAGGCAGAAACTCGACATTTTCGATTATGAAAAGCCGATAGGCATACAGATATTCGGAGGGGACGAAGATGCGATGGCGATGAGCGCCAAAATAGTAGATGCCACCAACCCTGATCTGCTGGACATAAATTTTGGATGCCCGGTAAAAAAGGTAGTGTGCAAGGGTGCGGGCGCTGCAGTGCTCAAGGATATAGACCTGATGGTGCGGCTTACGAGCGCCTGTATCCGGTCCACGAGCTTGCCGGTTACGGTAAAGACACGCCTGGGCTGGGACGAAAGGACCAAGAACATAGAAGAAGTAGCGGAGCGCCTGCAGGACATAGGCGTACAGGCACTGACGGTGCATGGCCGCACCCGTATGCAGCTTTATAAGGGAGAGGCTGACTGGACGCTGATAGCGAAAATAAAAAACAACCCGCGCATACACATACCCATATTTGGCAACGGTGATATAGATACTCCCGAGAAAGCGGTAGCATACCGAAACAGGTATGGCGTAGACGGGATCATGATCGGCCGTGCTGCCATAGGATACCCATGGATCTTCCGCGAAATAAAGCACTATATGGCTACGGGCGAAACGCTGGCCCCTCCTACAATTGCTGAGCGCCTGCAGGCTTGCCGCAAGCACTTGTACGGCTCTGTGAGCTGGAAGGGTGAAAAGCTGGGCATACTGGAGATGCGCCGTCACTATGCCAGCTATCTGAAAGGTCTCTCTCATGTAAAAGAATATCGTACCCGCCTGGTAATGACGGAGAGCATGGCTGAAATAGTAGATATTCTTGCCGAGGTGGAAGATCATTATTCGCAGGAACCGGAATTCGTATAGCCACGACGCTTTTTATTTTTTTACTTTTTACTTTCGGATTTGAAAAGGATCGGCCTCATATCAGATACCCATAACTACCTTGATGATGCCGTATTCAAGCACTTTGAAAATTGTGATGAGATATGGCATGCGGGTGATTTTGGTACGGCAGCTATATCTGATAAGCTTAAAGCCTTTAAGCCGCTGAGGGGCGTATATGGCAACATAGACGGCTACGACATAAGAAGTGAATTTCCCGAAAAACTCAGATTTACCTGTGAAGAAGTCGATGTATACATGGTACACATAGGCGGCTATCCCGGGCACTATGCGCCTGCTATCAGGCAGGAGCTGTTCGCAGATCCCCCCAAACTATTTATCAGCGGCCATTCTCATATACTTAAAGTGATCTATGACGACAAGCTGAAATGCCTGCATATGAATCCGGGTGCTGCCGGCAACCATGGCTGGCACAAGGTGCGCACCCTTATCCGCTTTGTGATAGACGGCAAGGACATGAAGCAATGTGAAGTAATAGAGCTGGGCAAAAGAACGGGCCGAGTACAGCCAGAAATGTAAGGGCTTGCTTTTTAATCCTTTTTTTTATAGGTTTGTTAGACCCCTTCCTTTTTTAACTTTTTAAAACTTTTCGTTATGGCTGCTTTTGATACTGGCTCTACGGGCTTTATGCTCCTCGCCACTAGTCTGGTAATGTTAATGACTCCCGGCCTCGCGTTCTTTTACGGCGGTCTCGCGGGTAAGCGCAATATCCTGGGTATTATGATCCAGAGCTTTGTGTCCATGGGGATCACCACTATCCTGTGGTATGCCTTCGGCTATTCGATGTGTTTTAGCGGAAACACTATGGGTGGCGTTATCGGAGATTTTCATAAGGCTTTCATGCATGGGGTGAATCTGAATTCCGCTTTTGCCACACCTAACGGAAGTAATATACCGGAATTCGTATTTTTTGCTTACCAGATGATGTTTGCTATCATTACGCCTGCTCTGATCACCGGGGCATTTGTTAACCGGGTGACTTTTAAGAGCTATATTATTTTCCTCATCCTGTGGCAGGTACTAGTGTATTATCCTTTTGTGCACATGGTCTGGGGTGGCGGCCTGCTGGCCCAGTGGGGTGTTCGTGATTTTGCGGGCGGTATTGTCGTGCACGCTACAGCGGGCTTTGCGGCACTAGCTTCTGTTATTTATGTAGGTAAGCGCCGCGACAGGGAGTCTCCACCCAACAGTATCCCGCTTATTGCCATCGGTACAGGCCTGTTGTGGTTTGGCTGGTACGGCTTCAATGCGGGTAGCCAACTGGATGTGGATGCTATTACAGGGCAGGCGTTTATAAATACTGACGTAGCTGCCTCTTTTGCTGCGATCACCTGGTTGATAATAGAGTGGAGCCTGGTGAAGAAGCCTAAATTTGTGGGCTTGCTTACCGGTGCGGTTGCGGGGCTGGCGACGATCACACCTGCTGCTGGCTTTGTGACGCTCAACTCGGCAGTTATTATTGGTATTTCCGCCGGCGCTGTTTGCTACCTTGCTGTGCACCTGAAAAACAAGATGGGCTGGGACGATGCGCTGGACGTATGGGGCGTGCATGGAATAGGCGGTTGCCTGGGGACTATATTACTCGGCGTATTTGCAGCGCACTCCATCAATCCAGCTACGGACAATGGCCTTAAGTATGGCGGCACAACCTTTTTCGTGCACCAGCTGATCGCTGTTGTTGGTACCTGTATTTATGCTTTTGTCTTCACTTACGTTATGCTGGCGCTCATTAATGTGGTCACTAAAGTGAAAGTAAACGAAGCCGAAGAAGTGAAAGGTCTTGACGATGCCATACACGGTGAGCAGGCTTATGACGCAGGCGTAGTGTAGTCGTGTTACATATTTTTATGAATAACCAGGGCCGGCATTGCCGGCCCTTTTTTTGGCCTATAAATTAAATTTTCGGCCGGAAAAATACCTTGGAATGATTTTTATGTAGGAAAATAAAGCGGCCTTCAATCTCATTATGATGGTTTGGATAACAAACAATTAGACATTAATAGCAAGGCCGATTTTTAAAAGCGGGAGATGTTCTGCTAATTAAACTCAAGTTGAATGACAGGAAAAAAAGATAAACCACGCCCGATACCAACCTTCAAAAAGACCCCAACGGGCATTTCAGGTTTGGATGAATTGACAGGAGGAGGCATCCCGATGGGCAGGCCCACCCTGGTTTGCGGGGAGCCGGGTTGCGGAAAAACACTAATGTCGGTGGAATTTATAGTCAGGGGTGCTACGATGTTCAATGAACCGGGTGTGTTCGTTGCATTTGAGGAAAAATCAGATGAATTAGCGCTTAATGTCGCATCGCTGGGTTTTGACCTGGGGAAACTTCAGCAGGACGGGCTGTTGAGAATAGATCATATCCATATTGAACGGGCGGAAATTGAAGAAACGGGCGAATATGATCTTG
>CAINOM010000359.1 GCA_903851455.1 uncultured Bacteroidota bacterium
AATGCAGAAGCTGCGGTGGAAACAGACACTGTATTTCTTAACCGGGTGGTTCGGGCACGATTACCGCTTGAATATACAGTGATGCAGCAAGCGCGCCTTTATGGTATTGAGAAGTTCGGGGTGTTCGTAAAAGAGCGCTCGGGAGAGTGGTCGGTGAAACCAAAGCTACCCGAGAAAGTAGCCCGTTTTGTAACCAACTGTAAAAAAGCAGACGTTACTGAACTATCTGAGGGCGGACTGACACCTGATCAATACCAGGCCGAATGGGATGCGATCTTCAAAGCCGGGGTAACAACTACCAAAGCACTTGATGCCGCTGTGACCTTTCAATATCCTTTCGCCCCCGATTATCCTGCCAAGGGCAACCGTACGCTGGTAGACGGGACACCGGGTTATAATGACTTTAGCTACAACTGGCTTTGCTTCTATGCCGTACCCATGGTAGCCACACTGGATATGGGGAGAGTGCAAAGCGTCACCGGCGTAAAGATGCATTTCCTTGATGATCCCCGCCACTGGATATTTTACCCGGAAAAAATTATGGTCGAGGTCTCGGCGGATGGCAAAAACTATCATTCCATTACGGACGTAACAAATGCTGCACCCGAGGAGCATTACAACCTTTCCATAAAAGAGTTTAGCGCGCAGAACTCCAGCCAGAAACCGGAACAGGTAAGGTATATACGTGTCACAGCAAACAACCTTACAGCACTGCCCGAATGGCGCAACCGGGACAACAAAAAACCTATGATAGCCTGCGATGAGATATACGTACAGTAGCAAGCGATAGGTTGATAAGTGACAAGTTCCCGCATTATTTGACCATCTTCAATTTTGAATTTATGAACGATACACAACAGGTTCTTCAGACCATGCTCACTAACGATAACTTCAGCCGGTGGCTCGGTATTGAGATAGATGAGTTCAAAGAAGGTTACTGCAGGCTGCATTACACCATTACTTAAGATATGCTCAATGGTTTCGGTATAGTGCATGGAGGCATCCTATTTTCGGGCGCCGACAGCGCGTTTGCTTTCGCCTGCAACTCACAAGGCATACTAAGTGTAGCACTGGATGCGCACATTACCTTTATCAGGGCCGCGAAGGCAGGCGACGTAATGATCGTGACAGCGGCGGAGATACATACCGGCAACAAAACCAGCTTCTACAACGTAACCACCACCAATAACAACGGAGAAATAATTTCTGTTTTCAAAGGCACAGCCTACAGAACGGGAAAAAAAGTGTATGACTCAGGAAAAAATGGAGATCAATAAAATGCCTGATTTCAGTCAGGAAAGTGAGCATTTTATTTGCATTACCTTTGTATTCTTAATTATTTAAGTGGTAAAGAAATTCTTAATATTTTTTGCAGTCGCGATATTGGCAGGTGTAGGTATCGGTGTTTATTTATGGCACATGCCCGCCAAAAAGGTGGAGAATACAGTCGGGGTGAGCATAAGCGCGAAAGACCTTGGCAAGGCGTATGCTGCGGATGAAAAGGCAGCCGACGCCAAATACCTGAACAAGGCGATCAATGTTTCCGGCACGATCAGTGAAATTGACAAAAACCAGGATGGCGGTATCATGGTGATTCTGCAAACTGATGACCCGACGACCGGCATCCAGTGCACCTTGCGCGACCGGGGCGCCAATCCGGCTAAAGGACAAAACATCATCATAAAGGGTTTTTGTTCCGGCAACGGAATAACCGGGGTGTCATTGACTGATTGTATCATCTCAAACTAAACGTTTTATATAAACCAGAAGATAATTACTGATAGATGAAAAAAATAATTTTAGCCGCAGCATTACTGATCATGGTCGCCGGATGCTACAATGACAAGTACGATAAACTTTATCCCGCTATTTCGACTACGGTGTGCGATACTACCAGTATCACGTATACCCACGATATTCAACCGATAATCGCCAGTAGTTGCTACAGCCCGGGAAATGGGTGCCATGATGCAGCAGGATCAAGCACCAGTGGCTACGACTACACCAATTTTGCCACCTTCCAGGGCAATGCACTTAGCGGATGGATAGTTTCTGATATTAACTTTACGCCTACTCACGGACATAATAATATGCCTAAGAATGGTTCGCAATTGTCTTCATGCGATATCAATAAAATAACCCGCTGGGTAAACGAAGGCGCACCAAATAACTAATTGCCTAAATACAGAAAAAATGAAAAAAGTACTTCTTACAGCAGCCCTGATGATAGCCGCAAGCAGCGGATCGTTTGCCCAAAAGTATATGACTCGCACGGGCAAAATAAACTTCAACGCCACTGCGCCTCATTCCCCGGAAAAAATAGAAGCCGTAAATAACGAGGTTGCCAACATACTTGATTCCAAATCAGGAGATATCGTGTTCCAGGTACTGATCAAAAGCTTCAAGTTTGAGCGCGAGCTGATGAAGGAGCACTTCAATGAAGACTACCTGGAAAGCGATAAGTACCCCAAGGCAGAATTTAAAGGAAGCATCACCAATATCTCTGAAGTCAATTTCGCCAAAGACGGTGTGTACAATGTAAAGGTGACTGGCAAGCTCACTATTCACGGCGTGACTCACGATGTTTCCGTACCCGGCACCATAGTGGTAAAAGGAAATACCGCAGCCGTAAAGGCAAAGTTCAGCGTTGTGCTTAAAGACTATAATGTGACGGTCGCCGCACTGGTCGCGGATAAGCTGGGCAAAGAAGCCAATATATCCCTGGAGTGCGAACTCGTTCAGAAATAATTTTTGTTACTAAAGATCAATCCTGATTTATGCGTAAAAGTCTGTTACTTTTTATTATGCCACTCTGTTTTGCCGGCAAGGCATACAGCCAGGCAGACTCCCTGATGAACATGCTCAATGACGGCGCAGCGCCGAAAAAGAAGGATAACGTTACGGCCACCTTTAAGGCTACACGCATTATAGACGGCAGCAGCGTGGAAAACCTAGGCGCGGGAGTACTGGATTTCCGCATATCCCATCGTTTTGGACAGCTGAACCAGGGATCGCAAAACTTCTTCGGGCTGGACAATGCGACAACACGCATTGGCCTTGATTATGGCATCACTAAGTGGCTGATGATCGGGCTGGGGCACAGCACTTTCAACAAGGAAGATGACGGACTGGTTAAAATAAAAATACTGCCTCAGAAAGAGCATGGAATGCCCATTACTCTTAGCTATGCAGGCTCGGTATCTATTCAAACCACACCGGCTCCTACCCTGCCTGCCGGCGACACCTGGCTTTTTACAAACCGTCTTTATTATACCCATCAGCTGCTGATCGCACGCAAGTTTAGTGAGCGCATCTCCTTGCAGGTAATGCCTGCGCTGGTGCATTATAACCTCGTAGACAGCACAAAGTTCTCCAACAACACGCTGGCGATAGGCGTGGGCGGCAGAATAAAGGTAAGTAAGCGCATAGCCGTGACCGGGGAATACTACTACCGCGTCACAAATGCCGATATGCTTTACTCCGGCCTGCCTACCTACAATACGTTCTCCCTTGGCGTAGATATAGAAACAGGTGGCCACGTTTTCCAGCTGATGTTTACGAATGCGCAGGGCCTTACCGACCGCACGTTCATAGGCCAGACTACGGATAGCTGGCAGAAAGGGGCGCTTCACTTTGGCTTCAATATCTCCAGGTTGTTTACTATCGTAAAGCCGAAAGAGTTCCGGAGTGGTAATGCTACGAGCTGGTAGGCCAGTTTGCAGTTTACAGTTTACAGTTGCCTGAGTTTCGTGCCGGCTGGTTGATGCCCCATTTTCTGAAAAATAAAAAATGGCTTGATTGGGGCATTTCAAAATTATTGTGCACTGATCTTTAACTATTTATGTATTAAGCCATGTCCCGTTTATGCCCCTTGTGGTCATTGGATGTCTCACTTTCGAGGTTATGTTATTGAGGCATTGG
>CAINOM010000360.1 GCA_903851455.1 uncultured Bacteroidota bacterium
AACATGAAAAAGGCAGCCTAAAAACCCTTAAATACTTACCTTCTTTCTTTTTAATCCTCTATATCAAAAATCTACGCCGTTTTTTGCCCCTAAAAACAAAGAGGCCGTCTCAAACCTTTAGAGACAGCCTCTTTTTAGTTTTATCTTGAAGCTGAAAGCCGCGGGTTGCACTGCTATCTTAGTGTATACAGCGTGTATCCATCAGCTATCTTTAGGCTGTCGATGGGGTGTTTGAATTCCCGCATATATCCTTTAAAGTAGTCGGCGCCCATTCCGTCCACAGTAAGCAGGTATTTGACATTGAGGCTGTCGAATATCCTGGCGTTCACGTCAAGCGGTTGCCGCCAGGCATTGATAACACTTCTCTTATTGGTGTACAGGGCCAGTGCCCTGGGTTTGGCGAAGATGATTATGTCGCTGTCATTCACATGTTGCGAGATATAACTGAACGCGGTAAGATCCCTTTGCTGCGGAATACAGCCCGCAGGTACCTGGGTGGCGCTACGGTGCAGGTATCCGAAACCGAGGCGCAAAAATACCAGCGTGACGAAGACACCAACATACCTGCCGTCAATTTTCGTGATCGCCGGGAGGACTGTTTTGAAGGTAACGAAACAATAAAAGAACACTATAGGTATAGTGGGCAGGAAGTAACGGTCATCGTATACCGGCAGGAAGACCACCATCAGGCACATGAGCGCAAAGAAAAGATCGTCGACAGATATCCGTTTTGACAGGCAGATCGCAAACCCGGTAAGACCAAATATCATTCCCATACGCTGCATAAGGAATACCGCTGCTTTATGAATGGTTATATGAGTTTCGTAATAGAAGAATGCGGAAAGGTTAGTGAACATCCGGGTGATATCGCTCGACGGCATGTAGTCGGTATCATTGTCTAGTATCTGTTGCACGAAGCGGCCGTAAAATAATGAGGTGCTTACGGGTGTGACGAAAACAAATTTGTTAAGGATGAGATTGATGAGGAGTCCGCCTGCAATGATGTATAATGAGGGCGGCGCATAAAGTTCCCTGACTGCTATTTTCTTTTCTTTGATCGAAGCGCGTATGAACGAGAGCAGCAAATATAATGCTTCCGCCACCAGCAGTAATATGGCCTGTGAGCGTATCAGCATGGCGGCGACCAGCAGGAATACCAGGAGTGATATACGCCATACAGGGAACGATTTTGCATTTCTTACCGTAAGGTAGAGCACAACGAACAGCAGGCAGGGAACATCTGAGAGCACATTGCCCTTCAGGTAGATCATTATGCCGCTATACGTGATAGCTACCGAGAGGCACAACGCAGTTACTAAACTCACCTGCTTTCTGAAGTAAGCAAAAAGCGCGAACAACAGGGCAGCCGCTATTACCGAATTCAAATAAAGCATCGGCCTGATGGCCAGCCCCCATATTTTCACAACCGGTGCCAGCAGCAAAGGGTAGCCCGGCGGATATTGCGGGGGTGCATATTCCGTATTATGAGGGTTGTAGACATAAGCTGACTGGTAGAATGGTTTTCCATGGGCGAAGTTCAGCGCTTCCTTTATGTATTGCGCAAAGTCGTCTCCCCATGGGTGTACATCGCGGATGTTCAGAAAAAACAATGGGATCGCAAGCAACAGAAGCAGCAGGTAGGGGAAGTATTTATTTTTTAATAGCGGCATGCGGTAGCTTGAAGCGTGAAGAGGGTATTGTTTATTGCTTCACAATTGTAGGGAAAATTTTCAGATTACTCCAATACCCCTTCTTTTATTTCGGTCCAAAGTGCCCGGTAGCATATGTTGGCGTAGCTCGACGCGGCAAAGGCCTCAAGGGGTGCGTGCTTTGTCCCCATTTTTTCAATGTCCGAAAGATTAGGGATGTAATGCTCAAAGAAGCGCTTGTCCTTGTATAGTTGCTGCATCGTGTCGTTGTGCATATTCTTGCGGGTATCCGCCATGGTGAAGAAACACATGAGCTTGCTGAGATCGAGATCCTTGTCTTCGAACCATGCCTTTACCTGCTCGTAGGTGCGCACAGATAGGGTAGTAGGGATAACCGGCATCAGCACCGCATCTGATGCATAAAAGATATTGTCTGCCACATTGGAAAACCCCGGGGCGCAATCGATGAAAACAAAGTCATAATCGCCGGCCACGTCTTTGAGCAGATTTTTAAAGGTCTTCTTTGCGCCGTGCTGGGCGTCGAGCAGTATATCCAGCTTCCTTGCAGAGCTGTCTGCAGGTATGATATTCAGTCGCTCATATTCTGTTGGCATGATCGCCTCCCCGATGGGAAGATTGTGCTCTATTATTTTCTTTACGCTGCTTTTCGTAACCGCATGGGCATGGTAGTAGTAGCTGGAAGCACCCTGCGGATCAAGATCCCACAGCAACGTGCGGTAACCATCTTTTGCGGCCATGTAAGCAAAGTTGACACAGGAAGCTGTTTTGCCTACCCCGCCTTTCAGATTATAAAGAGATGCGATGAACATATGTCAAATTCGAAGGTCAAAAAAGATTTACCACTTTGTTTCTAATCCAAATTACAAATTCCAGATTACAAATTCCTATTTTTGATGCCGCGAAATGTCATTTCTATATGCTGCAGCCTGCTACGATCACTTTTCTTGAAAAACTTGCAAAGAACAATAACAAGCCTTGGTTTGATAAGCACCGCGACGACTACCAGGCGGCAAAGGAAGATTATGAAGCCTTTGTAACGGAGGTGCTGGAGGGTCTTGCAAACATTGATCCGCTGTTCAAAGAGCAGAAGGCAAAAGATTGTGTGTTTCGCATATTCCGCGATGTGCGCTTTTCTAAAGATAAAACGCCTTATAAAGCGCACTTCGGTGCATTTTTCAGTAAGGGTGGGCGTAAATATCCCGGCGCAGGCTATTATTTTCACCTGGAGCCCGGTGGTAAGAGCTTTGCCGGTGGCGGACTTTGGGTTCCTGAGGCTCCTTTGCTGAAAGCCGTAAGGCAGGAGATCGACTACAATTTTGAAGAGTTCAAAACAATAGTGGGCGATAAGAAATTCAAAAAGTTGTTTACTCAGATAAACGGGGAACAGCTGAAGACGAATCCACAGGGCTATGCAGAAGACAACCCGGCTATTGAATACCTGAAAATGAAAAGCTTTACCGTGTCCTGTAATTTAGCGGACGCAGATGTTACGGGAAAAGGTGTAGTAAAGAAAACGATGGAGGTATTTGCAACCATGCGCCCGTTCATAGATTTTCTGAACAGGTCGGTTGACTGATCAGTTGCGGAAAACAAGAAACTCAAATGGTTTGTCGCAGCAGTCCTGCTGCTTTTTCTTACGGGCTTTGGCGGGTGTTTGCTTGGTCTTGTGATAAACATCCAGGAGCTCACCCGCATCCATTATCTGCTTGTCTGTGTCTACTTTGCTCACAAGCGTCATCAGTTCCTCGATCCGCTCTTCAAAGCTGTCCGACCAGTGCTGGGCTACCTTTGCAGTAACTAATAGTTCTCGTATCTGTTGCTTCATACGCCGCATTTTTGAAGGTGACTCCATGTAAGTTAAAGAAATTTTTCGCTTTTAGGCATAGCAAAAAACAATATGTAGCTACTTTTCGGGGAAAACAGCTACATATTTAATTGTTTGATAAAAAATAATTTACAAACAATTCACGCTAATAAAACTTGGTAAGATATGGATATCGCTCTTCGTAAAGTTGTTTCACTTTATTGAGAATGGTAGCCCGCAATGTGTCCAGGTTGCGGCGCTCGGTTGCTGATACAAATATGGCGTTGTTGTTGGTCAGGTGCTGCCATCGGCCCTCCAGTTGCGCTATCAGGTCCTTCTTCACCTCTTCATCCAGCCACGGATCGAAAACCTCTTTTTCGTACAGGTCCATTTTGTTGAAGATGGTGAGCATCGGTTTGTCGAATGCACCTATCTCCTGCAGGGTCTTATTTACCACGCCCATCTGGTCTTCATAGCCGTGATGCGATATATCCACTACGTGCATCAGGCAGTCGGCTTCGCGCACTTCATCCAGTGTGCTCTTAAAACTTTCTACAAGATGGTGCGGCAGCTTCCGGATGAAACCTACGGTATCACTGAGCAGGAAGGGCGAATGTTCAAAAACTACTTTGCGCGTTGTAGTATCCAGTGTGGCGAAGAGTTTGTTTTCTGCGAATACATCGGCTTTGCTCAGCGCATTCATCAACGTGCTCTTGCCTACATTGGTATATCCTACAAGAGCTATCCTTATGTATTCCCCGCGCTCTTTGCGCTGGGTCATCGCCTGCTTGTCTATTTCGGTAAGCCGTTTCCTGAGGAGCGCTATTTTATCCTTTACGATACGGCGGTCGGTCTCGATTTCTGTTTCACCCGGTCCCCTGCTGCCTATACCGCCGCCTTGCCGTTCCAGGTGTTTCCACATGCCTTTCAGGCGCGGCAGTATGTATTGGTATTGTGCCAGTTCCACCTGCACCTTGGCCTGTGCGGTCTTAGCCCGGCTGGCAAATATATCCAGTATCAGGTCACTTCGGTCTATCACCTTTACACCTATCTCATCGGTCAGATTGCCTATCTGTGATCCCGTAAGCTCATCGTCAAAT
>CAINOM010000361.1 GCA_903851455.1 uncultured Bacteroidota bacterium
ACATCCTTGCCAGCCTCCAGCAGCCTGATAATACGGCCCAGGTGCTCACTGCCCATTTCCATTTCAGGCAATACTGTTTTCGCATCCCATGCACGCGAAGCTCCGTTGGAAGTGAATACCGTGCCCATGTTGCCTCTGCCGCCACTTATCACCGCAATGGCGCCTTCGGAGATGAGGAAAGAATCGATCTTCGCCCTCATGGCGATCATGGCCTGTCGTGTGTTTGTTGGCGCTGCTTTTGGTTTCTGGCTGAGGTTTGTGCTGCCCTCCTCTATATGCGGATCAAACTCCATCTTGTATAATTCAGAATCGGTAAGACGCTTTGCATCAGCGCTGAAGTTCATCTTTACTTCGCTGCTCATACCCGACATTACCACGATCTTTCCCTTCAGCTGGCCAATATACTTCGCCATATCGCTGACACTATCGATCTTAACAAATACTGCATGGCCGCTAACCGGGCCATTAGTACCCGGCGTCCACGCTTTAGGCACTGCGATCAGCGCCTGGTAGTAGGGCGCGGTCATGGCCACATAGCTCTTATTTATTTCCCAGCCTTTCCCAAAGCCGCCCCATTGTTCAATAGTAGCATTTGCCAGTCCCCAGCCTTCGAATTTTGCTTTGGCCCATTTCTCCGCATTCCTCATTCCGGTAGAGCCGGTGAGCCTGGGGCCGTTCACATCCGTCATTTCGAACAGGGTTTCCATGACCTTGGAATTATTGAACCCTTCATTCTTGATCAACACAAGCGTATGCAGGTCTACCCGTTCTTCCTTATCCCCTTTGAATGCAAAAAGGGTACAGGCGATCAGCAGCAGCAACAAATTGGATATTTTTTTCATCATATGGTCGTTAGAACGCGAAAAGTAAACAAAAAAATCATAACCGCTCTAACCCTGGGGGCAGCCATGGCTTGATTTTTTACTGTTCATAAAAGCATTAAAACTATTTTATGAAAAACTACGTAATCATCTTGCTCGCAGCAGCAACCATCTTCAGCACCGCAAACGGATTTGCGCAGACAGGAGGTAAAAGCCCCTGCACTACAATGACTAACGCCAAACCGCACCACAAAAAGCACTATGGCAAGAGTATCGCTCATCACCACCATGCGATAAAACGACATCCCGTGGCACCGGTAACGCCCACACAGGAAACCATAACAATGGACGACCATTCGGCTACCGCCATAGTCAGCATCAAAGACGGCAACGTATACGTAAATGACAGCCTGGTAACAAGCATAAAAAACCCTAAATGTGAAGATCACAGACTGATTATCAATTACATAACCCCTCCCCCTCCTCCACCAGCCCCTGTAACCGTTGTAGAACACGTCGCTACCAATACCTATACCGGTGAAAAGCCATCGAAAGGTATGCTCGGCGTCAGCGTGATGGACGATTGCGCCACAGGTGCCCGTATCGGACATATTATATCGTGCAGCCCGGCCGCTAAAGCAGGTCTGTACCCCGGTGATGTGATCACCAAAGTTGACGACCGTACTATTAATAATGCGGACGAACTCCTGGAAGCGCTTGGCACACATAATGCCGGCGATAACATATCCGTTACCGTAAAGGACTACGACGGCACCGAAACAAAACAGATCGTTCTTGCTAAAGAAGACGCTTCAGCAAGTTGTGGTTGCCACACTGAGAATTATTGCTGCAGGTGGTAATCCTAACTAAAATACTGAATTGAGTAGGAGGTGAGGGATTAGTTCCCTCACCGTCCTCTCACACCACCGTACGTGCCGTTCGGCATACGGCGGTTTGTCAGAATAATGGTTGCTGTTATTTCAACAGGACGGTCTCATTTAG
>CAINOM010000362.1 GCA_903851455.1 uncultured Bacteroidota bacterium
CTTAGCTCAGTTGGTTAGAGCATCTGACTGTTAATCAGAGGGTCTCTGGTTCAAGTCCAGAAGGGAGAGCAGAGAGAAAGTCTTCAAATTAGCTACTACAGCGACTTTGAGGGCTTTTTTCGTTTGTGGCACTTTCCAGTTAGTTGCCATAAATATTGGTCGTTTCTACCCAAATGTTTTGCAAGTGTTTCGCAAGAAAAACAAGTGCCTAGCTTGAATGATCTCTCTGATAAGGTATGTGAAATTGTAAGATATATTACTGCAAATACTGTACTATCAATAACAGGCTGGGAGCTATATAAAAATTGCATCAATTAGATGTCTAAACGGTATAATAAGAAATACATATTACATTCGGTAAACCATCTCTTGTTCCTATTTTTATAACCTATAGCTATTTTAACTCGTTATTACTATTTTTATGACCATAAGCTTAAATTTTTGGTTATTATGTTATCAGGTTTTACCCGCAATTTATTGGTATTAGTTCTTTCTGTTTCTATGAGCAGCAGTGCATCAGCACAGGACGCCTACAGAGTTTACGTTGAGCCTGACGGCTGGTCAATAGGTGTGAACTTCAGCAAGACGGACTTGCTTGCAACAGTTGGTCCGCAGAGCTTTGAAAACCTTTACACCAACAGCCAGTACCTGAAACACCCAACTTTCGTTGGCGGACTGTTTGGCCGTTATACCATACATCCGTGCCTGGCTGTGAGGTTGATGCTGGATTACGGTACGCTTTATGCCACCGATAAAACCAATATGGATCAGGCAAATAAGGACGGAACGAAGAGCAATGAATACTACCTCGCTTATGCGCGTAACCAGACCGCCAAGTCCATTATCTGGGACAACGGATTGTTCTTTGAATTCATGCCCAAACGGATGAATCCGACAAGTAAAAGCGCGCACAAAAGAGGGCAGTACTACCTGGTTGCCGGTCTTTCGTTACTTCATTTCCAGCCATATAGTACGGTTGGTGATTCTAAGACCTGGGTGAAAACTTATGATCTGCACATAGAAGGGGAGGGATGGGGCCAGAACTATCCACCTAATTACAGCCGATGGACCTGGACCTATGCGTACGGCCTCGGTTATAAATGGGACATCGGGCAGCATCTGAACTTAGGCTTTGAATGCATGTTACATAAAACGCACACCAGCTATATTGATGGCATGGGTGAATCGAATTATGTAGATCCAAAAGCATATGCAGCTCACCTCTCTCCGGCACAAGCCGCGCTTGCGCAGCAGATCGATGACAAGCATTACATCCTTGGCCTGGAGCCGCAGTCTGCACCTGGCACTCCTCGCGGCCTTGGACCTGATGGCAACACACACTATGTTGATGGGTATCTTTCATATGCCATCACATTCTACTACAAGATCAATGTAAGGAGCCGCGAGTGGTGGCGGCCGTAATATTTTGCAAGACCGGGTTATTGAAATAATGTGAGTATCTTTATTATATAGCAATGCCCCTATGAGAAGACTATTATTCCTGTTGCTGTGTCTCCCCGTTTTAGCAAGTGCGCAAACTATCAGCACTATTGCTGGCACCGGTATGTCAGGCTTTTCCGGCGATGGTGGCATCGCTTCAGTAGCTCAGCTCAATCAGCCATCTGATGTGTTCAAAGACAATAAGGGCAATATTTACATAGCTGATCGCGGCAATAACAGGATCAGAAAGGTGAACACTTCTGGCATTATTACAACTGTAGCGGGCAATGGTATTAGCGGTTACAACGGTGATGGTGGCCCGGCAACTGCGGCTTCGCTCAACGCGCCTACAAGAGTAGTGGTCGATGGCCTCGGCAACATTTATATTGCCGATCGCTGGAATAACAGGATACGAAAAGTAGATACGAGAGGCATTATTTCTACAGTTGTGGGTACTGGTATTCCTGGTTTTTCAGGTGATAACGGTCAAGCTGTATACGCCCAGATCGACAGTCCTACGGCAGTAGCAATTGATATACATGGCAATTTGTACGTTGCAGACAGCGGTAACAGCCGTATTCGCAAAGTAACGCCTACAGGTGCTATATCTACCTACGCAGGCGGTGGCACTTATGGCTACTCGGTTGATGGAGTTCCGGCAACATCTATTCGCCTGTGTACGCAAACCTATGTGTCCGTTGATAACTCAGGGACTGTCTATATCACCAACCGCAATTGCTTTCGTTTTCTAAAGATCACGACCGCGGGTTTGATATACGATGTTGCGGGTTACAATTCCGCAGCATTCAGCGGAGATGGCGGCCCGGCCGACTCTGCCAACATTGAAGGACCTACGGCAATAACTCCGGATAACCTTGGAAATGTTTACCTGGTGCCGCGTACCAACGATCGCGTAAGAAAGGTGGATGGTTACAATATTATCTCTACCATTGCTGGTACAGGCAATGCTGGCTACACAGGCGATGGCGGACCTGCCACCAATGCAGCACTATCAGCTACCATGTATGGCATTTATGCCGATGAGCAGGGCGGTGTATATATCGCCGACATGGGCAACAACGTCATCCGCCTTATTTCACCTGCTGAGATCATTAGCGATAGGGTAGTGATCTACCCCAATCCCGCTACTTCGCAGCTAACGGTCTCTTCTTCGGAAAATATATACTCAATAGCCATCATCAACATCCTTGGCCAAAAGGTTTACAGCAATCAATATAACTCACCAAAGTTGCAGGTAGATGTGTCCGTCCTGCCTCCGGGCGTGTATGTCGTCAACATCAATGGTTCCACGATCAGGAAGTTTGTGAAACTGTAGTGCTGCACAGGTTCGAGTCAAGGAAATAGAATAATTGGTCAGTTTTGAAGGGTACGATTTCTGGACGATGTTTGGACAGATAGTTGTGCAACAATGCGTCGTTTTACACATTTTTTTTTACTTTGGTGCTGCATATTGAAACTCAAAACTCATTGGTATGAAGTTGAAACTCATTTTTAGCGCATTGCTGGTATTGCTGATGGCAATTGGTGCCGCAGATAGGGCTGTAGCTCAGTCGCACAACGATGCGGGCTGGACCGGATATCGCGACTACAGGAGCGGGTATCACCGCACATTTCGTGGCTGGCACAGTTACAACACCGCGAAGTATTGGCGGCGCGGCCCCGGCGATCATGGTATGCCTTCCCGCATGACGCGTGAGTGGTATCCCGCCCGCCATCACAATTACAGCGGCAGAAGGGAGTTCTTCCATGGTGCCCGTGTTCCTTTCTAGTTCATTATACTAATGCCTGCGTTATGAAAAATGCCACGGTTTATCTTATGGCTGTCGGCTACATTGCAGCAGGCATTATGCACCTGTTATTTCCCCGTGGTTATCTCCGCATCATGCCTGCATGGGTGCCTGCGCCTTTAATGGCTGTTTATGCCAGCGGTGTCATTGAGATATTGTTTGCATTGTTGTTACTTCCAGTGGCAACGAGAGCAGTTGCGGCGTGGCTCATTATCGTGATGCTGGTAGCCATTTTTCCGGCAAACATACAAATGGTCATTAATTTCAGAGATCAACACAGCCGTTATTTGTGGCTGGCTATAGCCCGTTTACCACTGCAGCTGGTGCTCATTTGGTGGGCGTGGTATTATACAAGTGCTATAAAATGAACAAGGCTGCATCGTGTGATGCAGCCTTATCATGAAGCGTAAAAAGTGGATTATTTCTTGTCCATTTTCTTTTCGCCTTTAGCTTCTTTTTTCTCAGATTTTTTTGGCTTGCCTTTGTCTTCTTTCTTGTCAGACTTAGCTTCTTTCTTCTCTGCTTTTTTCTCCTGTGCGAAAGAAGTACTTGTGCCTGCAACGGCTACAGCAAGCGCTGCGAATAAGAATAGTTTTTTCATAACTGTGTTGTTTTTGATTTGATTTAAAGGATAAATATAATTGAATATTTGGAATAGTCTAGTTTTCGAAGTTTTTTTTATGGGCCGGTCTGGCACTATTCCTGCCACAGGAAGGGGAACAATATAATGCCAAGTACAATGACCAGCAGATCGAGGGCCACGAGCACCAGCGCTATGCTCCACCAGCCCGGAAAGTATACAGCCCCCAGGGCCTTAACTGCAAGTTTGCTAAGTATCATCAATACCGGGGTAACTAGCGGAAAACCCAGTATGGCCATAAGTGCCGAATTCTGCTGTGCCCTCGCCGCGATAGCTGATAAGAATGTGAATACCGCAGACAGGCTGAGGCTGCCCGCAAGCGTAATAACCACAAATAAGCCCGTTTGTTCCAATGGCCAGCCAAGCATCAGGTAGTACAGCAGCAGGCTCACAAGGCTCATCACGAACATGAGCACGATGCTATAGACCATCTTTGCGAGCAGGAAAGTAGCTGGCTTTACCAGCGTGAAGTAATAACGGAAGCGGTTAGGATGTTCCTGCAGAAAGCTTTTGGCCACAGAGTTTACCGCTACAAACAACTGTGTGAGCCAGAAAAGGGAGTTCCACATTTTAGCCTCAGGCTGGCCGCTCATCATATAAACGACAAACACAGTGGCGCCCACGTACAGCAATACGCCAAACAGCGTATGCTTCTGCCGCCACTCCATGAGCAGGTCTTTCTTAACAAGCGAAATAAAAGGATGCTTCAAAAGAGAAATTCCAGGTTTTAAAAATCCAAAATTCAAAGGCCAAATGTAATACCAGCAAACGGATATTTGGGATTTGTCTTTTCCGAATTCGGGGCCCGACCAATATCAATTATTTTTTTTCGTTGGTTAGTTTGTTTTTTCATGAATCTCCTTCTATATTTGCACTCCCAAAGCGGCTGAAAAGCAGCAAAGTTCTTACAAAAAGCGGAAGTAGCTCAGTTGGTAGAGCACGACCTTGCCAAGGTCGGGGTCGCGGGTTCGAGTCTCGTCTTCCGCTCAAAAGATTCCATTCGCTTGCGGGTGGAATTTTTTATTTAAGCTGTTCCCTGATGTTTACCCCGGGAAAGAGC
>CAINOM010000363.1 GCA_903851455.1 uncultured Bacteroidota bacterium
CATTCTAAATAAACATCGTATTCGGCACTTTCCAGCTAATTCATTGATTATCAAAAGTAAGGTGTGCAATAACAATTTTTTTTTTGCTCAGCGTGAACTTCACCCACCGCAGCAACATTAAAAATTTCGAAAACTTACCACTTACGACTTATGACTTACGACTAAATTGGGCATTTTGGGGCATGGATGGGGCATGAATGGTAAATTTGAACAACTTTAATATGTCAACGGAAGCCTGCTACAGTAAAGGATTACAGATAAATTACCCAAACAGAATGCCCCGAATTTACCCGTTTTTTATTTTTCAGAAATGGGACATTATACGCTGCGTTGCTTGTGTATGGTATAATACAGGCCGCCATCGACCAGGCCCTTGTACCCTATCCCCAACTCCACGAAGCCGCCAAACTTTCCACCAAACCGGAAACCGATGGGTGAAATTCTGAAGTTGAATTTATTGCCGCTGAGCTGGCCCGGATAATAGTAGGAGGTATTGGCTAGGTAATCCGTTTCGTTGTAAAAAGAAGTTCCTATACCCATGGAGCAATAAGACTGGAAACCCGGACGGTTCATATAAATAAACATAACCTCGGCAGCTATGGTGGTATTGCTCAGTTTGTAATCGTATGGTGGTGTCAGGTTAGAATTGTCGTAATGGTAGGTTCCCTTTATAGTCTGGTTGCCGGCGGTGATGCCTACCGACAAACGACTGAGCACAAAATACCTGTAGGTGAGAAAAATATTCCCGGTATTGGTATTGTGGTACATACCGCCGCCATCCTCGCCATGGTTAAGCTCATCCAGTATGTCCCTGCCCGAAACAGCGCCCCAGCTCACGGATATATCATGATCGCCCCGCAGCACCTGGGCCATGCAGGTACAGGAAAATGTACATAATAGTGTTATAAAAAAGGTAGCTTTCATAGGGTTGCCGCGTTTTTATTTCTTCGGCTTATCGAAGTTGAACATCCAGTTTATGCCAAACTTGTCGGCGCACATGCCAAATCTGGCGCCCCAAAAGGTATCCTGCAAGGGCATGGTGATCTGCCCGCCGGCAGAGAGCGCATTGAATGCATTGATTATGTCTTCGTCTGACTTGAAATCGAGCGCAAGCGAAAAGTTGTCGCCGGCAGATATATGTCGTTTCTCGCTGGCATCGGAGAACATGACCTTGCTGCCATAGATGGTCATTACAGCATGCAGTATCTTGTCTTTATAAGAATCGCCGGTACCCATGGGCGCATCTCCATAGCGCTGAATGGCATCTATTGTGCCCCCGGTGGCGCCCTGGTAGAAATTCATGGCTTCTTCGCAGTTGCCATTAAAGTATATGTAGATATTGAGTGCCATAATTTCCTGTTTAAAATCAAATATAATAATTTTTACTGTTAAATGGTTAAAAGGTCAAAAAGATAATAGCCTTTCTCCCTTTTTACGAATTAACCTTTTAACTTATTCACCTATCTACCTTTCAACCAAAAACGTACCTTTGCGCCGCTATGCAGATAGAAGTATTAAAATCTAAAATTCATAGGGTAAAGATCACAGAAGCAAACCTTCATTATATAGGCAGTATTTCTATTGATGAGGATCTGATGGAAGCCGCCAACATTATAGAAAATGAAAAGGTGACCGTTCTGGATATAGATAACGGCGAGCGGCTGGAGACCTATGTGATCAGGGGCACGCGCGGCTCCGGCATGATCTGTATGAACGGCCCTGCGGCCCGCAGAATATCAGTTGGCGATACCGTAATTGTTATTTCGTACTGCACCATGGATTTTGAGGCAGCGAAAAAACACAAGCCTACTATTATTTTCCCAAAAGAAGACAATAGCTTGTAAGGAACCTAAACCGTATCTTTATAGCAAATGAAGAAGACCCTCCTCACCATATTACAGTATGTGATCTTTCTCGGGCTGGGTATATGGATCATCTATCACATGCTGCACCAGCTCAATCCTCATCAGAAAGATGAGCTTGTTGCTGCCATTAAAAGTATCCATCCATTATACCTGATCCCTATTTGCTTTGTCGGTTTTCTTTCGCACTTCTTCAGGGCACTCCGCTGGCGATACTTGCTGGAGACGGTAGAGATGAAGCCCACAGTTGTCAATACCACATTCGCGGTGATGATAGGCTATATCACCAACCTGGCGCTGCCCCGGGCGGGTGAGGTGGCCAAGTGCACCGTACTGGCGAAGTATGAGAAAATGCCCGCCAATAAAATGATAGGCACCATAGTAGCCGAACGTGCATTCGATATTTTCTGCCTGATCATCATTGCCATATTCGCCTTCCTGGTCCAGTTCAGCTGGATAAATGATTATGTAGGCAAGCGTATACCCAAACTCCTGGCAAGGATAAGATCGCACGAGAATATGTTGATCATTGGTATTGTGCTGCTTGCTGTCTTCATTGTCGCCAGCATTATTATATACAGGAAGAACAAGGAGACCAAGTTCGGAAAGTTCATGAAAGAGATGAACCGCGGCATACTCTCCATCCTGCACATGAAAAAAAGATGGCAGTTCATCGGCTATACTGCGCTGATATGGATGATGTACATGCTGCAGATATACATAGGCCTTAAGAGCCTGCCGGACACACATCATCTGTGGCCGCTATCTGCGCTCGTGGTACTGGTGTATGGCAGCATAGGCATGATCGTGACACCGGGCGGTATAGGGCTGTATCCCTTCCTTGTAGCGCAGATACTGGGCGTATATGGCATACCAGATGTGCCGGCACAGGCATTCGGGTGGATAGCCTGGGTGGTGCAGACCGGCCTGATCATTATCCTGGGCGTAGTGTCGCTTTTATTTATTCATTCTTACAACCGAAAAAGAGATGCAAAAGCTGGAGTGGGTGCAGCGCAAAATATTTAGCACCGAAGGCCTCGTGCGCGAATGCAATATATGGCGCACTACGGGGAAAAAGATCGTGTTTACGAACGGTTGTTTTGACATACTGCATCACGGGCACCTGGACCTGCTGGCACGTGCTGCCGACTTCGGCAATATCCTCATTGTAGGCCTTAATACCGACGACTCTGTTCGCCGGCTTAAGGGCCCTGCGCGCCCGGTGACCAATGAGCAGGACCGTGCATTCCAGGTGGCTTCGCTGCTCTGCACAGACGCTGTTTGTTTGTTCGATGAAGCTACCCCTGAGGCGTTGATAAAACTGATAAGGCCTGATGTGCTGGTGAAGGGCGGTGACTATACTATAGAAAATATTGTGGGCGCTGACTTTGTGCAAAGTAATGGAGGCAGTGTGGAGATCATCCCATTTGTCAACGGCTATTCTACCACCTCACTCATACAGCGTATACAGGGCCTGTAGTGTTATGCTGCATCATCTTTTCAAAAAAAATCCGTTACTTTATAAGTAATACTGACCACTCATGAATAAGTGCTTGTTGATAGCTGTAGTAGCCTTTGCATTGGCAACGAATGTTGCCGCCCAGGAAAAAAAGACCACTGCGGACAGTACGACACAAAAAACAGACACGCTTCCCTATATCAAGTACCCTACCCTGCCAGCCTTCAACATTATGCTGCTGGATAGCGTGACCATATTTAATACTTTTAATATCCCGGAGGGCCGTCCTATCGTTATTATGTTCTTCGACCCCGATTGCAAGCATTGCAGGGAGGAAATAAAACGGCTGGTTGCCGGCATGGATTCGCTGAAAAACATCCGCTTTTACCTGGTCACATCTGTTCACGACTATGGGCGGCTACGCGCGTTTTATGATGAATACCATTTGGGCGATTTTAAAAACATAGACGCCGTGGGCCGTGACTATGAATACTTTTTCATCACCTACTATGGTGTGAAATTTGTACCCGACCTGGTGCTATATGACGGGCAAAAGAACCTGGTGAAATTTTTTGAGGGGCACGCTACTGTGAACGACCTATATGAACTGACCCATAAGTAGTTACACCTGTTAATACGTTTTACTGAGTGTATCATCCCGAATATCTTATAATCATACAATCCTGATCTCATGTTTTATTCGTTTAAAGGTTTCATCCCGGTTGTTCATCCGTCCGCATTTGTGCATCCGCTGGCGGCAGTAACCGGCAATGTGATCATAGGTAAGGACGTTTATGTAGGGCCGGGAGCCGCTATCCGCGGAGACTGGGGCGGCATAGTGATAGAGGATGGCTGCAATGTGCAGGAAAGCTGCACGGTACACATGTTTCCGGGCGTAACGCTGACGCTTAGAGAGGCAGCGCACATAGGGCATGGCGCTATTATTCATGGCGCCAATATAGGCCGGAATGTGCTGGTGGGCATGAACTCCGTAATAATGGACGAAGCGGAAATAGGCGATGAATGCATAATCGGGGCTATGACCTTCATCGCAGCCAAAACAATTATCCCTGCGCGGTCGCTTGTAGTAGGTAACCCGGGCAAGATCATAAAGCAGGTGAGCGATGAAATGATCGCCTGGAAAACAATGGGCACGCGGCTGTATCAATCATTACCCAAAGACTGCCATGATGGATTGATAGAATGCCAGCCATTAAGCGAACTGCCCGCCAACCGCCCAAGGCAGGAAAGCCTGTATGATACATGGGAGAAAATAAAAAAAGACATTAAAACAGGTCAATGATCCTGGCCGGTCTCTGACGGAGCATTGACCTAAAATAAGAAAGCCCCGGGATCCGGGGCTTTCTTATTTACTTGATTTTTCAGGCTATTGATTAGTTGCCGCTTTCTTCTGAATGAACCAGTTCGTTTACGAACTTA
>CAINOM010000364.1 GCA_903851455.1 uncultured Bacteroidota bacterium
CGTAAAGAACAGCGGGCAAAAAAGAAGCCATCGTCAAAGCCAAAACAGAGCATAAATTTGCCTATCACACAAACAGCCCCCACTCATCCCTAAATTCATCCTTCTCAAATGTATTCACCCATTCTATAAACAGTAGCTGGAAAGCATTTATCTCGTCTCTAATTACCATGATGTGGCTTTCATCAATATCGTCATCTTCCATAAACAGCAGCAGGCCGGAGGCTATGCCCTGTGCGGCTTTGCGTATTATGGCTGCATTCTCCATACGAACTGTATAGATGCCTGCTGCTTCTGAACTTTTTATTTTTACTGCTACAATGTGGGAATCACTATAAAAGTCTCCTGCGGCATGGCTAAGCATTGTATCATCAGCATTTTCCATGAGCGGCACGAGAATACCTTTTAGCAGAAAAACTACTTCCTGCCATTTCCCATAAAGCGCCTTGCATGCGTCGCGTGTAGGATTGGGTTTCCATTCCTCGCCTTCGTCTTCTTCTGTATGAAGATCATCGTCATCCCAGTCGGGGAGATCGGTGAATTTGTTAAGGTCCATGAAGTGAAAATATACAATTCTTAACGTTTCCCGGTAATGATGCTGTCTGCAATTCCTATATCGACATCCCCCTCGCCCCCTTCGCGCTTCCCACGGCCCACGCCTCAAGGGGAATATCGCATCAAGCTATTTTGGCTTATTACTCCCGTCCGCATTTAAAAAGTGTTGTTTTAATATCTGCATTGGAATTGAGATCGCGGATGCTTAATCTAAATTTCGGTTAATCGATCATCGTTCCGGCCTCTTTATTCTCTACTAATTTAATTACATTTACATGTGAATAAATTCCTCCTTCTATTCATCCTGCTTGTCCCGTTTCTCGCTGGCGCACAGCAGCGAGCGCATGTTGTTAGACTCACCAGGGATAGTATACAGTATCAATATACCCTTAATGAAGACTGGCGGTTTCACATCGGCGATTCTGCGGCCATGGCAGCTCCCGGCTACGACGACTCTAAATGGGAAGTTGTAAACCCTGCGCTGACTATGCGCGACAATCCTAAGAAAGAGTCGGAAAAATTCAATGGCGTCTGTTGGCTGCGGCTTCACATCGTCGTCGATTCCACCCTCACCGGTGAGCCCCTCGCCCTGAAAATGGCCCATTTTGGAGCATCTGAGGTATACCTCGATGGTAAGCTGGTCATGTCGTTCGGCACCATCAGCGATAGCGCGCATTGTTACTACGTAGATCCTTTGAGCATTCCGTTCGCCATCAACATCCCCACCGCAGGCGAACATGTGCTGGCCGTGAAGTATGCCAATTACCGCGCCCGGTATAACTATAAAGTGTGCAAACGAGACCGCGCTGGTTTTACCATGGGTATCGGCAACGCCAATGAACTTATCAGGTTCAGTCACCGCAGTGCCGTGATCTCGTCGTTCATCGTCGTCATACTCTTCGGTATCTTCCTGGCATTGTCGCTGCTGCATCTCTTTCTCTACCTGTTCCACCGCAGCGTAAAGTCAAATCTCTACTGCAGCCTGTTTTGCTTATCGCTGGCCATGTTGTTTTTCCTGGGCTTTCTAAACACATTTTCAAGCAACCCCGTCACACAATTAAACCTTGGCCTGTACTACATTATCGTCACTTCATTTGCCTGTTTTTCATTCAGTGCTTTCAATAACGAGCTCTTCGGGAAGAAAAAACTCCGGTTCCGCATCGTCATCGCACTTTGTGTTCTCGCGCCGGTCATCGCTTTTTTCAATACCAATGTCAGCGGCGTCATATACATAATACTTGTCGCTTTCGTATCTGTAGAAGGCGTGGTCGCTACTCTGGTGGGCATATACCGCAAAGTAAGGGGCGCGGGCATCATCGGCTTCGGCATTCTCTTCTTTGCGCTGTTTTTCCTGGTCATCATCACCCTTGCCGTAACGCAAAAAAACTTTGACGTCAACGACAGCAACACCGCAGGGAAGGTATTTGAGTTCTTCGCTTCGGCCGCCATATTAAGTATCCCGTTATCCATGTCAGCTTACCTTGCTTGGAGTTTTTCCGCTGTCAACAAAGACCTTAAAAACCAGTTGCAGCAGGTGAAATTACTCTCAGACAGGGCGCTGGAGCAGGAACTGGAAAAGCAGCAACTGCTGGAAAACCGCAAGGAAGAACTGGAAAAAGAAGTAGCCCAGCGCACCGAGGAAGTGACCTCCCAGAAACAGGAAATAGAAAAGCAGCATGCCGAGCTGAAGGTCGAGAAAAAGAAATCCGACGACCTGCTGCTGAACATATTGCCGGAAGAAGTAGCAGAGGAGCTAAAGCAAAAAGGAACATCGGAAGCGAAGTTCTTTGACCACGTTACGGTACTGTTCACTGACTTCGTAGACTTTACCAAAGCCGGTGAGCGCATGGCTCCGCAGGAGCTTGTAGATGAGCTGCACACCTGCTTCAAGGCATTCGATGGCATAATCTCAAAGTACAATATCGAGAAAATAAAAACCATCGGCGATGCCTACCTGGCTGTTTGCGGGCTGCCGCTGGCGCAGAAGGATCATGCCGCGAATTGTGCGCGGGCTGCTATAGAGATAAGGCAATACATGGAGGCAAGAAGGCAACTGAGAGGAGACAAGACATTTGAAATAAGGATAGGCCTGCACAGCGGCAGTGTGGTGGCAGGCATAGTGGGCGTCAAGAAATTTGCCTACGACATCTGGGGCGACACCGTAAATACAGCAGCCCGGATGGAGCAAAACAGTGAACGAGGACGCATCAACATATCGCAGGTGACGCACGATCTTATAAAGGACCAGTTTGTATGCACCTCCCGCGGAGAAATAGCTGCTAAGAATAAAGGGGCACTGAGTATGTATTTTGTGGAGGGAGAGAAATAATCGAGCGCCCGGAAAACAGGTATTGGCACTCCAGAAACCTTCTAAAACAAATCCGAATGAGTTCCGGTGGTCAGCAGAATAAGCGTGTTGGTATCCTCGTTTATTCTCCAAACCAATAGCCAGTCGGGTTGTACATGGCACTCCCAGCAGTCTTTCTAGTCTCCGGTAAGTTTGTGAGGCCTATGTTTTGCGGGCAGCGGCTTTTTTGAAGCAATTGTAATGATTACATTTTGGATCAAAGCTTCTTTCCACCCTCTTTTAAGAGCAAGTTTATATTGCATTTTAAATCTGGTGGTGTATTCTAAATTGTACATTACTTTTTCAAATCCGCAAAGAGTTGATCTAATGATTTTGCTTTATGGGTTTTACCTTTCCTTCCATCTTCAATGGCCTTTCTTGTAGCGGCGTTGGGATCTTTGAGGATTTTAGCAAAGGGCATTGTTTCTATTAACTCTACAAATTTTTTCGCCTGCTTCGTTTTAGTATCAATAGTTATGTAAGTCATGGTACACTTTAGTCTGACGAAGTTAACTAAAATGCGAGATCGATACAAATTCCTTGATTGATTGTATTTGCCAACCTATTTTTGTACAAAATTATAATACTAATTGATTCACCCCGACTATTCAAACATCAAGCTAAAGCTTCGCCCGGATGGCGATAAGACCACTGTGTTCGACCCGGTACGTAAGAGATGGGTGTTACTTACTGCAGAAGAACATGTGCGGCAGTACCTGCTCCTTTACCTCATAGATGTGATGCGCTACCCTGCCGCGCTGATCGCCGTAGAGAAGAGCATAAATGTAGGCAAGCTACCCAGGCGGTTTGATGTGGTTGTCTATAACCGGGACCATCAACCATGGCTGCTGGCCGAGTGCAAGGCGCCGGAAGTGCCGGTATCTGAAAGTACATTAAGACAATTGCTGAACTACCAGGGAACGATACAAAGCAGCTACTGGCTGCTCACCAATGGCCACCAGACCTATTGTGCCGATGCACGCGATATAGAGAAGATAACCTGGCTGCACTTACTGCCCGAGTATCTTTAAGTACTGGCCACTACTGAAGACGCCCAGCGCCTTTTGCACCACTTCATCATCGCGCAGGATGATGGCATAGTATCCGTTGTCGCGGAACAGGAACCGAGCGATCTGGGCTTTTACCTGCAGCCTGAAGTAACGATAACTCTCGCGGTTGGCCAGCACTTTGCGGGCCGTCACAAGATCAG
>CAINOM010000365.1 GCA_903851455.1 uncultured Bacteroidota bacterium
AACAGAACCCATGCAGGCGGAATGGACACGGAAATCGAAATTTCTAAAAGTTGCAAATGACGCAATCGCAGACCCAGCAATGCTTTTCGGGGATAAGGCCGGCATTTTTTCGGAGTTCGCCAAAGTAGTCTGCATCGGGTTCGGCAGCCTGCAACAGCAGGAAAAAACATGGAAAATGCGCCTGAAATCGCTTGTAAATGATGATGAGAAAATTTTGTTAAAGGAATTTTGCGACGTGATCGAGCGGTTTTCAAGGCACTATAAAGACATCCGGTTTTGTGGTCACAACATAAAGGAGTTTGACATCCCATTCCTTTGCCGGCGCATGATCATAAACAATGTTCCCCTACCCGACTGCATGCAGGTAGCCGGAAAAAAGCCATGGGAGGTAGCCCACATCGACACCATGGAAATGTGGAAGTTTGGTGACCATAAGAATTTCACTGCGCTATCCCTGCTGGCAACTGTACTGGGTATTCCCTCGCCAAAATCAGACATAGATGGCAGCCAGGTTGCCGGTGTATACTGGGAAGAAAAAGACCTGCCACGCATCGGAAGGTATTGCCTGCAGGATGTATTTACAAGTGCGAAGGTATATTTACGACTAAAGGGAATAAGCGATATAGAGCTGGAGCCCGTCTTTGTAACCGAATGAGCCGAAGGTTTGCCTGATTAATTGTCTCTTCTGGGTGACATAGAACCGTACAGATCAATCGTATCGTCCGCCAGCGTTATTACCTGCATGATACTGTTGTCGAGGTCGGTAACGGCCCTGTTGATCTCTGGCGTCACCTCTTTGCAGAACTCTTCGGGAGACAGGAATTCCATGATCGTAAGGGCACCCATTACCCTGGCAAGCGGCTCACGCATCTTATGTGCATTATACTGCACCAGTTCCACCAGTTTCCTGCTTGCATGGGCGAGCTTCTCATTGCTCTCCGCCAATTGCTTCGTACGGATTTCAATCGTCTGCTCCTGCTCGTTCACCAGCTTTGTAATGATATTGTTTGCCCTGTGCTTCTGCCTGTAGGCAAAATAAGAGATTAGCGCTATTACAAGCAGGAAGCTGGCGAATGCAATAGCGGCAAACCGCTTGCTTTGTTCCGTTTTCAGATTTGCTGCGTTGATCTCATCGTCCTTCTTCTTCTCACGTTCCGCCTGCAGCCGGGCCTGCTCAGCTACAGCTGTTTTCTTATCGTACTCGTTTTTCAATATCTGCTCTTCCAGCTTCTTCTTAGCCTCCGCATCGGCAGCTTTGCGCTGGTAATCACTTTCTATTTGCTGCCTTTTAAGTGCCTCATCAAATTTCAGTTGCTGGCGCTCAGCAATGCTCGTGGCATTCTGTGCCTTCTTTTCATATTCGCTGGAAATAGTCGCCAGGAGCAGATCTTCCTGTGCTTTCAGTTCGTCCGAAGTATCTTTGTATACATGACCGCTGTTTGTTCTGATGGCCACCTGGGCTGCAATATTCTCCAGTTCCTGCCTCATCTTTAGAGCCTTGAAATCACGCCCTGATGAGATCGAATTATTCCCGATGTTCTCGTAAAAAGAAGAAACGCTGGACGAATTACTGCTCTTTAATGCCTCCACCAGGTATTCCTTGGCATTGGTATAATCGCCAAGATCCTCATAGCAGATACTGATATTCGCTGAGATGATAGCCATTTCATTTTTATCACCGAGTTCCTTAGCCTTGTCCAGCGCTTTAAAATAATATTCCAGCGATTTCTCGAAGCCGTTAAGCTCAGAGAATGAAAGACCGATGTTCTTATAAATTCCGAGGAGTTCCCTTTTATCACCTACATCTTCTTTCAATTTCAGCAAATACTTGAGCGCATTCTTGAAGTCGCCCTTGTACAGGTAATTCGTCGAAAGACAATAATTTGCACCTTCTGTCCCTTTTTTCCATTTTAGCTTTTCGGCGAGGGACAGACTAAGCTGTCCGTATTTGATCCCCTCATCAACTTTCACACGGGAATAGGCTGTAGACAGTGCCTGTAGCAGGTTTACTTTGTCCGTATCTTCTTTCTTTTTGTAGTGCTCCGAATTTAATTCTTTTAGCAGGGAGTCTGCCTGGCCCTGCTTTTGGGCATAGCCATGGACTTGTAGGATAAGCATGACAACACAGAACAGAAAAATTCTCAAGGCGCTCACAAAACTATTTGCAGGCAAAATAAACCAT
>CAINOM010000366.1 GCA_903851455.1 uncultured Bacteroidota bacterium
GAACAAAGGCACAGGCAATATTTTGGTAAATGACAAGGACTACAAAGCGTATTTCCCGATCATGTACCTGCAAAACCAGGTTGAGCTGCCTTTGAAAACAATAGATGTTCAAAACTCATTCGACATTGTGATCAATGTTCAGGGTGGTGGTCCTAAAGGACAGGCCGAAGCTATAAAAATGGGGATCGCCCGTGTGTTGTGCGAGGTAAACCCGGAATATCGCCCGTCTTTGAAAAAAGAAGGCCTGATGACCCGCGACAGCCGCAGCGTTGAGCGTAAGAAATTTGGTAAAGCGAAAGCACGCCGTAGCTTCCAGTTCTCTAAACGTTAAACCCATTACCGCGGGATCTGTATGGTGCCGCTACTTAAAAACATTATTAACAAACTCGAAATTATTCAAATGGAAGATAATAAAACATTGCACCAGCAGCTCCTTGAGGCTGGCGTACACTTCGGCCACCTGAAGAAGAAATGGAACCCAAAGATGCTCCCGTACATCTTTGCTGAAAAGAATGGTATCCATATCATAGACCTCAATAAAACTATTGAAGGCCTTGATGAAGCAGCCACTGCATTGAAATCTATCGCCAAAAGCGGTAAGAAGATCATGTTCGTAGCTACTAAGAAGCAGGCTAAGGAAATAGTGGCGGAAGCTGCGGCAAGGGCTAACATGCCTTTCGTTACCGAGCGCTGGCTGGGTGGCATGCTTACGAACTTCAGCACCATTCGCAAGAGTGTAAAGAAGATGTTGAGCATAGAAAAAATGCTGCAGGACGGAACAATGGACAGCGTAACCAAAAAGGAACGCCTGACCCTTACCCGCAGCAAGGAAAAAATGGAAAAAGTGCTTGGCGGTATCTCCCAGATGGGCCGTACTCCGGCAGCTCTTTTCATGGTTGACATCAGCCATGAGCATATCGCGCTTGCTGAGGCAAAACGCCTGGGCATCTCCACCTTTGCTATGGTGGATACCAACAGCGATCCTAGCAAAGTGGATTTTGCAATACCATCGAATGATGATGCTACAAAATCTATAGCCATCATCACCCAGTACCTCACTGCAGCAATACTGGAAGGTCTCCAGGAGCGCGCACAGGTGAAAGAAAATGAAGAAGAAACATCAGACGATGCTAACGAGGGCAGGAACCGCGGCTTAGAGATCACTGAAGAAGATAACGAAGGTGGTCGCGGTCGCGGTCCCGGTCGTGGCAGAAGCGCTGGCGCAGGTGCCGGCGCAGGTGCTGGTGCTCCGGGTCGTGGACCGGGTGGTGGCCGTGGTAGCGGTGGCGGCGGAAGCCGTGGCCCAGGCGGTGGCGGTAGTCGCCCAGGTGGCGGCGGCAGCCGTCCAGGCGGACCAGGTGGTCGTCCAGGTGGTGGTGGCGCCGGCGGAAGCAGGCCAGCCCCAAGGCACTAAAAACGATTTTGTTAAATTTTTGATACTTAATAATTTACTAAAGCCCCACATTTGGGGCTTTAGTAATAAAATACGAATTTTGCAACCTCTTTAAAAACTAATAAAAGGAAAAATTACAATGAGTACAGTAACTATATCAGCAGCAGAAGTAAATAAACTTCGCCAGCAGACAGGCGCCGGAATGATGGATTGCCGCAAGGCCCTCACTGAAAGTAACGGTGATTTTGAAAGCGCAATCGACTACCTGCGCAAAAAAGGCCAGAAAGTTGCCGCTAACCGCAGTGACCGCGAGGCTAAAGAAGGTGTAGTGATCGCAAAAGCTACAACAGACAACACATATGGTATCGTAATTTGCCTGAGCTCTGAAACGGACTTCGTGGCAAAGAACCAGGAGTTCATTGAGTTCGCAAACCAGGTAGCTGATATTGCTCTTGCTACTAAGGTAACTACCGTTGACGATCTGAAGGCCGCTAAAATGGACGCTGCAACTGTTGGCGAAAAGCTGATGGAAATGGTAGCCAAAATAGGCGAGAAGATCGATATCAGCCGTTTTGAGCAGGTAACTGCTGCTGCGGTTGTTCCGTACATCCACTCCGGCTACCGCATAGGTGTGCTGGTGGGCCTGAACCAGGCTGCTAATGAAGATGTGATCACAGCAGGCAAGGACGTAGCTATGCAGATAGCAGCGATGAACCCAATGGCTGTTGACGCAGACAGCGTATCGGCTGAAACGATAGCACGTGAAAAGGCGATCGCAGTAGAGCAGATCATGGCAGAAGGCAAACCAGCTGATATGGCGGAGAAAATTGCTGCCGGTAAGCTGAACAAATTCTTCAAGGATAATACACTGTTGCCACAGGCGTTTGTAAAAGACAATGGCAAGACTGTTGCTGAGCATCTTACTTCAGTAGCTAAAGGCCTGACTGTTACTACTTTCAAACGTTTGATGGTAGGATAATAAAAGAATTATTATGAAGAAAAGGCTGGCGATGTAACAACATTGCCGGCCCTTTTTATTTAATGGCGTGGCGGTCGCATAGCAGGAAAATGCAGCCGCATGTAATTTTTGCGTCTCCGACAGCTACTAAAAAACGAGTTTATTAACCTGCCGTTTCACAGGCCTGAAAATGTCGCAATTAATATTCAAAAAATAACGGCTAAACTCTCTTTTTTCATTATATTTATACCTCTATTTTCAAGAATTAATACCGGGATGAAAATGACCAACACTAATATCCATATAAAGCAACTCAGTAAAACGGCAAGCCTGTTGGTGGCAGCCGTCCTGGTTGCCTCATCTGTTCATGCACAGAAAACTGCAGAGCGCGTGAAATACGACAGCATTGCAGCTAAGTACAAGAACGAGAACGCAGTGTATACGAACTACATTGAGAAACTGGAGATCAAACAGGATGCTAACGAAGGTAAGCTTGTAGCAACTACTTCCGGCACCATGGAAAAGTTGCTGATCAGTGACCTCGCACCCATTAATGAGAATACCGATTTCTTCGGCATTGATGATTTCAACCAGTTTTCTTATACCTCGGGAGTATCACTGATACCAGATAAGAAAGGCGGCTATAAGCGCGAACACAATTGTGCGTTCGGCGCCGGCGGACAGCTTAGTGGTTCGTTTTATGATGATTTTGAGATTGTAGAAGCCTACTACACAGGGCTTACTAAGAACTCTGTTACCGAAACCAGGTACGTACTCGACAACACAGATATTTCGTTACTCCCGCCTGCGTATTTCCTGGAGGGCATACCAGTGCTTCACTCAGTTTATGAAGTGATCGTGCCCAATTATGTGAAGATGAACTTCGTGCTAAAAAACACAGAGGGCATCAACCTGGAGCAAAAGAAAGTAGAGAAGGACGGAAAGATCATTTACACCTTCACCGCAAACAATCTGCGCGCCTACAAACACTACAACATGGTGCCTTCGCAGGCATACTACCGGCCGCATATCATCCCCTATATCACGTCATACAGGCTTACCGGCGCTGCAAAAGACTCGGTGATCCTCAGGGATGCCGATGCGCTGGGCAAGCATCACTTCGCTTATGTGAAAGACATGAACCTCAGGCTGGATACGCCCCTGGTGAGGATTGCCAGAGAGCTCACGGAAAATGATAAGACCGACCGTGAAAAGGCAGCCCATATCTATAACTGGGTGCAGAAAAATATTCACTACATCGCATTTGAAAAAGGAATGCAGGGCCTGGTGCCCCGTCCTGCTGATACGGTTTACAAGCGCCTCTACGGCGACTGTAAGGACATGGCCAGCATCAGCATGGCTATGTGCCGGCAGGCAGGCCTTAAGGCTTATTTCGCAACCATAGGCACTACAGACATACCTTATTCGGTAGATGAGATACCTACACAGTCCTGCTTTAACCACATGATCTGTGCTGTGAAACTAGGCGATGACTGGGTGTTTCTTGATGGTACTGAAAATACACAGCCGTTCGGAGCAAACCGCTCAGACATACAAGGTAAAGAAGCGTTCATCTATATGGATGCCGATCATTACAAGATCGTAAGGATACCGGTGGTACCTGCCGATAAGAATGTGATCACAGATACAACCTTCATACACCTTACGAATAACGACCTGGCGGGAAATTTGAAATACAGCGCTACCGGCTACCCGGCCTGGGAGATCGCCTACATCGTAAAATACCTGAAAGAGAAAGACAGGGATAAAGTGATGAGAAATATGCTGGGACGCGGCTCCGACAAATACCGGCAGGTAAAGTATGATGTGAACTCAAGCGAAACAGGCAACAAGGATGCTGCGCTTACTGCAAATTTCACCATCGAAGATTATGCA